>JAGVYD010000011.1 GCA_018303405.1 Candidatus Woesearchaeota archaeon
TTTCCTTTTCCATGGCAGAGTCGCACCTCTGCCCTGCCCCAACTCAGGGCTAACGCCCTGATGAGGGGCTGTTTTTATTTAAGACTTTCTACAGAGCCCAATATAAAACAAACTCAAATAATGGCTTGCTGAAATTTTCAGGCATTCTTATCTGTCTCCTTTTCCGCATATTTTGAATTTACGCGCCCAACTATCATTTCATAGCCATCACGAATGCATGCACATTTTAAAATAAAAATACCTTCTTTGTAATAATCAGCTAACCTATGCACCCGTCTCCTGAAAATAAATTTAAAGCATAACGCGCCCAACAAAACCGGCGTAAAAATAGTCACTAATACAATAAACACCAGGTACAACATAATGCCCTCTGGTAAACTGAAAATCCTACTGATAATATGAGAAATAGCCAGCGAGCCTAGTATGGCAAAAACAATTGCAAGTGAAATCAATATGAAAAACTTCAGTTGAAACCCTGAGTTATCTTCCTGGATTTTTTCCATCTGTTTCATCTAAGTCAAATTATCACTGTACGACTCAAAAAAATGTAAATGGGCCCGACCAGATTTGAACTGGTGACCTTCTCCGTTCTCAGCCTTGCGATGCCGGGAACCCCGCTTCGCCGTGCTTGTAAAGGAGACGTCATACCGGACTAGACCACGGGCCCATGCACCCATGAAACTCCGACCTTTTATTAATATTTGCTTGCAACAGCAGCATAACCCACATCAGCTATTCCTCCTAAAGTATTCTGGACAGCGATATTGTCCGAGGCATTCACGGCTATCCAATTGGGGATGCCTGAATACAAAAATGAGTCCATGTTAAACCTCCACCAATTTTTCCTAATGTGGGGAAACATTCCTGAAAAAACTTCCCTCCTATCATGAATGATATTCCTAACTGCATTTGAGATGGTATTGTGCCTGTCTTTGAGATGCCTAATCCCAAGATAGATGGTGTTGTACAGCCAGGTATAGACTGGGTTGAACAGCACCCCTTTCCAAACTTTTTGCAGAAATGTGCTGCCTGGCAGGCTGTTAATGTACGACAGCGCGCCATAATCAAGGAAGCCAAGCAGGTTTCCAATGTTATAGTATGACAGGAATTCACGGAATTTTGTTGATGCGCCTTTTCTCGCATTTCTTATCCACCTTGCCATGGCTATCATGCTTCCGTATCCGATCCCTGTAAAGCCAATTGTGGCATAAGTCAACACGCTGGAGCCTAAAGTAAACAAGGCGCTTCTCCCTGCCGAAACAATTTTCTGCGCCAACCCTTCTTCTGCATAGTTCTCTGTCCTGCTCACAGCTTCGTCGAGTGTCATTTTCCAGCCTGACCTTCATTTTGCCCTCTGGTGGGGTTTCATTTTACGGCTTTAAGAACTTTATTCAATATTTTTACTTATAATACGCAATATTTATATAATCTATACGTTTAATATGTATAATATGGCGGAATTTAAGCTTGATAAAAAGGACAGGGCAATCATAAGGGCTTTGGAGGAAAACGGCCGTGCCATGATAAAGGACATATCCAAAAAAACAGGAATCCCGCGGGACAGCGTGAATTACAGGATTAGAAAACTGGTGGGCCAAAAAGTCATCAAGGGGTTTGTCCCTGTCTGCGACACCCTGAAGATGGGATACCCTATCTATTCATGGGTGACCATGCAGCTCCAGAATTTCAATGAGGAAACTGAAAAAAAATTCAGGAATTACCTGCACCATAACAGGAATGTAATCTATATCGCGAGGGTGACCGGCGATTTTCACTACATAATCACCGTTGCTGCAAAATCCATCCCGGAATTTGACATCGTGCTCAGGGAATTGCTGGCAAAGTTTCCAAATCTCATCAAATCCTACACAACTTCCCTCCTGATTGAGGAAGCGCAGTATGACACCTTTTACAGGCTGATAGAGTGATAATTTATAAGGCAGCAAACTGACACAGCCTTATAGCAGGCAAGGCAAATGCAGGACAAAATACTTGAAATTATCTTTGACAAGGATGATGTTACGTGGCAGACCATGATCTATGAGCTTGTCAAGACAGAGCAGATGGACCCCTGGGATATTGACCTGTCAGTTATATCAGAAAAATTCCTGGAAATGGTCAGGCAGCTCAAGGAGATGGACTTCAGGATTTCCGGAAAGGTTATCCTTGCTGCAGCTGTCCTGCTGAAAATCAAGGCAGTAAGGCTGGTCAGGGACGACCTCAGCGAATTTGACAAGCTTCTGATTGCCACTGAGGAAATGTCAGAGGAGCAGTTCTATGGCGATTTGGAAGAGGAGCAAAAGCAAAAGCAGCAGCTGCCTGAGGGCGAGGAGTTCAAGCTCATTCCCAGGACTCCGCAGCCCAGGAAACGTAAGGTTTCTGTCTATGACCTTGTAAATGCCCTGCAAAAAGCCCTGGAAGTGAAGCACAGGAGGGTCATGCGGGAAATTCCGGAAATAAAAGTGCACCTTCCTGAATATCACGTAGACATCAGCGTAATCATAACAAAACTATTTGACAGGATTGACAATTATTTCAAGAAAAAGGGCAAGGACAGGCTGAATTTCAACCAATTGGTGCCATCTGATGAAAGGCTTGACAGGGTTATGACCTTCATACCATTGCTTCATCTTACCAGCCAGCGGAAAATTGACCTCGAGCAAAAGGAGCATTTCGGGGAAATATGGATCACTTTGCCTATGGCCAGGCCGACAGATATTGAGCTGGAAGAAGAGGAAGAAGAAAAAACCGGGAAAAGGAAAGGCAAAAATGCGCAGCCAGCGGAAAGCAATGGCAATAAAAAGCCAACAAGAAAAAAAGGTCCATCAAAAAAACAGGCAGGGTATGATACGACCAAAGAGCCACAGGAGACAGAGCCAACAAAAATTGAATCCACTGGTGAACCAGAAAGCCCGCTGAAAATGGGCAAAATTGATGAGCCCGGTACAAATCCTGAGCCAGAATCCAGAGGTCAGGATATATAAAGCTATATAAATGACCCATTTTTCTAATGTTTCACCTATACGGGCACTGAAGCTGATAATCATGCAGCCAGAGTCAATGCAGCAGCATCGGCAAGGCATTTGTTTAGCAAAATAATTTGAGCAAAAAAGGCAGCTTCATCTGCCGGGCAGCGGGGTGTTAAAAATCCATGAACTGAAAATTTTTTCGGGAAATGCCCATCCTGAGTTGGCTTCTGAGATTGCCACATACCTTGGCGAGCCAATGGGCAAGCTAACGGTCAAGCCCTTTGCCGACGGGGAAATTTATGTCAAAATCGACGAAAGCGTCAGGGGCTGCGATATTTTTGTTGTCCAGCCAACCTGCAAGTCTGTCAACCATAACCTGGTTGAACTGGCAATCATGATTGATGCATTTCGCAGGGCATCTGCCGGAAGAATTACCGCAGTAATCCCCTACTATGGCTATGCCAGGCAGGACAGAAAAGCCTATCCCAGGGAGCCTATCACTGCAAAGCTTGTGGCAAACCTGTTGGTTGCAGCTGGCGTCCAGCGTGTTCTCACACTTGATTTGCACAGCGGGCAGGTACAGGGCTTCTTTGACATTCCAGTGGACCATCTTTATGCATTGCCTCTCATTGTGACTCATTTCAGGAGGCTGAAACTCACAGACCTGGTCGTTGTCAGCCCGGATGCAGGCGGAGTGAAAAGGGCAAGCAGGCTGGCACAGGAGCTTCAGGTCCCGCTGGTCATACTTGACAAAAGGAGGCCTACGCATAACACCGCTGAAATTACAAATGTGATTGGCGAGATAAAGGGCAGGAATGCAATTATTATCGATGACATGATTGACACTGCGGGAACAATTTGTGAGGCCGCCAAGGCAATAAAAAAAGCTGGCGCAAAAGACGTATTCCTGACAGCCACCCATGCCTTGCTGTCTCCTCCATCGATAGACAGGCTTAAGGCCGCCCCTGTGAAGGAGGTTGTTGTCACCAACACAATCCCAATTCCAGAGGAATCGCGATTTGAGAATCTTACAGTGCTTTCAGTGGCTTCACTTATCGGGGAAGCAATCAAGAATATCCACACTGAGGGGTCTGTGAGCCACATATCTGAAAAGCAGCTAACACTTAATACAAAGGATTACTGACTGGCAGGACATGGGCCCGGCATGCCTTAAGAGTTGATCAGAGCCATGGAAAAAAACAAACAAATGCTTCAGGAAAAATACCTGGAATTTCAGACTCAGGAGCAGAAAATCAAGCAATTGCAGGCAAGCCTGCAGAACATTGATTCGCAAATACTTGAGCTTAAATCCATGCAGGATGCCATAACTGACCTGCAGAAAGTCAAGGACGGCTCTGAAGTCCTCATGCCTGTCACCCCCGGGATGTTTGTAAAAGGGACTATCACTGACAGCAAGAAAATATTGGTCAATGTGGGCAGCAATGTTGTTGTTGACAAGACAATCAAGGAAACCCTGGGGCTCCTGGATAAGCAGAGCAGGGAGGTTGAAAGCATCCGCCAGCAATTCATCGGTGAGATGCAGAAGGTCACAGATCGCATGCAAGCCCTTGAAATGGAGCTTCAATCCCTGGTATCAGGGGAAGAATAGGCAAAATGTTCAATTTCTTAAAAGACAAGCTGAAGAACGCCATCTCCAAATTTAAGAAAACCATAGAAGGCGAGCCCAGGGAAGAAATAAAACCTGAGCCGAAGCAAGAAAAAAAGCCAGCTGAAAAAAAGCCCGCAGATGCAAAAAAACAGGCTGAGGCAAAAAAGCCCGCTGAAAAGAAAAAAATTGCCGAGCCAAAGCCAAAACAGATTCCTTCTAAAAAACCTGAACCAAAACCGGTTGAGTATAGGGCAAAGCCTGCCAAGCAGGAAATCGAGCCGGGAATAAATCAGGAGATAAAAAGAGAGACAAAACAGGAGATTAAACCGGCCCGGCCTGAAGAGGGGCCGGCTGAAAAAAAATCATTTTTCTCCCGCATAAAAGAAACTTTTACTGGCAGGAAGGAACCGGAAAAAGAAGAAAAAATCGCAGAAAAGGAAGAAAAGGTTGCCGAGCCAGCACCAAAAAAGCATGAAGAAAAACCGGAGGCAAAAAAGCCAGAAGAGGCTGAGCTGGAAGAAAGGAAAGAAATAGAAACCAAGGAAGAAGAAAAGGAAGAGGCCAAGGAAGAGCCCGAACCAGAGGCCATAACTGATAAAGCTGTCAAAGAAATCGAGCCTGAACCAGAACCTGAACCAGAATCTGAGCCAGAGCCTGCTACTGAAAAAAAAGGATTCTTTGAGAAAATTGCCGAGGCTGTGACCACAAAGCCGCTTTCAGATGAAAAATTCGAGGAATTGTTCTGGGAGCTGGAGGTTGGCATGCTCGAAGCAAATGTGGCAGTTGAGGTTATCGAGAAAATCAAGGACGACCTGCGAAAAAACCTCGTCAACACAAAAATTAAGTTCGGCAAGGCAGGGGATATAATCGTTTCATCCCTTGAAAAGTCAGTTGACGAATTATTCAATGTTGAGAACATCGATTTGCTTTCCAGGATAAAGGCAAAAAAGCCTTACATCGTGTGTTTTTTCGGAGTCAATGGCTCCGGCAAGACGACTTCAATAGCCAAACTATGCCATGTCCTGCAGAAAAATAATGTATCAGTTGTTATTGCTGCTGCTGACACTTTCAGGGCAGCAGCCATCCATCAGCTTGAGGAGCATGCAAAAAAACTGGATGTCAAGCTGATCAAGCATGACTATGGCGCAGACCCTGCTGCTGTTGCGTTTGATGCTGTTGAACATGCAAAATCCAAAGGCAAGGATGTCGTACTGATTGACACGGCCGGAAGGCAGCATTCCAACACAAACCTTGTGGATGAAATGAAGAAGATTATCCGCGTTGTCAAGCCTGACCTAAAGATTTTCGTGGGTGATTCCCTGACAGGCAATGATGTGGTAGAGCAATCCAAAACATTTGACCAGGCTGTCGGGATCGACGCAATTATCCTGACCAAGGCAGATGTTGATGAGAAGGGAGGGGCAGCCCTTTCGGTTTCTTTTGTTACCGGCAAGCCCATAATATACATTGGCATGGGCCAAGCCTATGATGACCTCAAGCCATTTGATAAGACAATTGTTATCAAAAGCCTGGGCCTTGAAGCATAGCACATTCAGGGATGGAATCAAACCCTGGCCCATGTCCGCCTATTAAGTCTGCACAATGCATTCCATTGGTGGTCATTATGAAAATTGTGTCATTGGCGCCGTCGAATACTGAAATCCTGTTCGCATTAGGCATGGGGAAGTACATAGAGGCAGTAACAAGATTCTGCGATTACCCGGATGATGCGAAGTTCAAGAAGAAAGTGGGAGGTTGGCTTGACATCAGGACGGAAATAGTGGAAAAGGCCAGGCCCGACCTTGTCTTCACAAGCAACTACCTGCAATCTGAAATTGTGGAAAGGCTGCACAAGGCTAAATTAAAAGTCATTCATGTCGATCCGAGATCCCTGGATGAGGTTTATGAAAGCATATTGACCATCGGGGATGCAGTTGGCAAAAGCGAACGGGCAGCGGGGCTTGTAGATGAAATGAAACGGCGGCTGAATTCGATTGCAGAAAAATCCAGAAAACGCCAAAAATTGAGGGTCTACTGCGAGGAATGGCACAAGCCACCCACAGTTTCGGGAAATTGGGTGCCTGAACTCCTTGAGATTTCAGGCGCTGTATCATATTGTGCCAAGGGGAAAAAAAGCTATGAGGTTGAAGTCGACCAAATTGCAAAGTTCAATCCGCATCTGGCAATTATCTCATGGTGCGGGTTTGGAAGGAGGATGGACCTGAAAAAAGTCGCCATGCGCCCTTTGTGGAATAAGATACCCGCCTTCAAGAATAACAGGATATTTGCAATTGATGACTCCTTCCTGAACAGGCCAGGCCCGAGGCTGGTGGAGGGCGCGCGCCAAATCTCAGCCATACTTGACAAAATAAGCAGTTCGCATAATAATGCTTAGCCGGGGGATTAAATATGAGCACGAGCAAGAAAATAAACATGGACATTGATTTTACAGGGAAAGGCACGGGGAAAGGAACAGCCTTGAAAGGAAAGGTTGCATTGGTCACTGGCAGCGGAAAGGGCATTGGGGCGGCAATAGCCGCGAAGCTGGCAGGCATGGGTGCCTCGGTGATTCTGCATTACAACACTAGCAGCGACTCGGCCAATAAACTATTCCAGTCAATAAAACGAATATCCCCGAAATCAATCGTGATGCGAGCTGACCTAATGATACGCGAAGAGGCTGAAGAATTGTTTGAGGCGATAAGGAATAATTATGGCAGGCTCGACATCTTAGTCAATACAGCCGGTGACTTTATCTGGAAAAAAATCGATGAGACAGATGAGAAGGAAGTGGATCATGTGCTCCACAACAACATCCTTACAGCCTATCTATGCATGCAACTGGCCTTTCCCCTAATGAAAAAGAACAAATATGGCAGGATAGTGAACTTTGGGACAGTTGGTTGCGAGAGAATAATGGTGCGTGAAATGACCGCGCCATATTATGCTGCCAAGACGGGCCTGCTGATCCTTTCAAAATCACTTGCAACATCCTATGCAAAGTATGGGATAACAATCAACATGATATCCCCTGGCATGCTTCCAACTAGTGTCTCTTTGCCGCCCAAAAAAGAGATGCCAATGGGAAAATATGCAGGCTATGATGACATCATCAATGCCCTGCTTTTTATCCTTTCGGACTCTTCATCTTACATAACCGGGGCAAACATCGAGGTTGCAGGCGGATGGTTTCCGGGAGTAAATTTTTCCACAAAAAAATGAAATCCGCAAATTCCAAGAAAATCGCAGGCCACCTGAAAAATGCAGAAAGATTCACGAAAATTATTCGAAAGCTCGAAAGCAATTATCCTAGGGCGAAAATTGCGCTGAATTATTCCAGCCCTCTGCAGCTTCTTGTGGCAGTGATTCTTTCCGCACAATGCACTGACAAAAGGGTGAATATGGTGACTCCCTCGTTATTCAGGGAATTTCCTGATGCTGAAGCATTTGCAAATGCAGACATAAGGGAATTAGAACAAGCCGTAAGGTCAACTGGATTTTACAGGAACAAGGCAAAGAACATCAGGAATGCATGCAAGATGATAATCTCGGATTTCAATGGAAAAGTACCTGATACCATGGAACAAATCCTCCAGCTCCCTGGCGTGGCAAGAAAGACAGCCAATGTTGTGCTTGGCAATGCATTCGGGATTATTGATGGGATTGCTGTTGACACCCATGTGGCCAGGCTGTCCAAAAGGATGGGGGTTACAAAAAATGCCAATCCTGTCAAAATTGAGCAGGACCTCATGAGAATAATCCCCAGAAGCAGGTGGCTGGATACAGCATATTTACTGATTGAGCACGGCAGGGCTGTTTGCAAAGCACCCACACCCCTATGCAGCAAATGCCCTATTCTGCAGGATTGCCCGAGAACAGGGGTGAATAAGTCCAGATGATATACACTTGGCCATTTTAGAAAAAGGTTAAAAAGCCCTTATTCTACCTATCTAGCATGGGAAAATTCAAATTGGAGCATGACAGGCCAAACTGCATTGGCTGTGCGGCATGCGCAGCAGTGGCCCCGGATTTCTGGGAAATGAATGATGACGGCAAGTCAGACATAATTGATGCCCCTGTTCGGGAGGATGCCTGGCAGGAAAAGGAAATTGATGAGAAAGATTTCCAGGCGAACAAGGAAGCAGCGGACGCATGCCCGGTGAATGTCATACACATCACGGACAAGGAGAGCAAAAAGAAGATAATCTAATTGGATACTATGGATATTGTAGTTAGATACAGCATTTAATTAATGCATGAAATCCATTGAAATCTGTTCTACATAAAATATTTTATATATATGGTAAGATGGTATACTATGCATGGATCCAAACCTAATAAGCATTGAACCTATCCAGCAAAAGCCTCCATGGCTCAAAATACGGCCACCCAGCTCCGGTACTTTTGGGCACATCAAGGATATTGTCGCGCAAAGCGGGGTTGCAACTGTATGCCAGGAAGCGCATTGCCCCAATATGTCTGAATGCTGGAGCGGCGGGACTGCAACATTCATGGTAATGGGCGATACCTGCACAAGGGCATGCAAGTTTTGCGCTGTCAAAACAGCGTTTCCTGCGCCTCCACTGAACATAAACGAACCAAGGAACCTTGCGCTGGCAATTTCAAAAATGAACCTTGATTATGTTGTTGTAACATCTGTTGACCGCGACGACATCAAGGACCAGGGCGCATCCCACTTTGCCGAGTGCATCAGGCAGTTGCGCGAGCATGCGCCAGGAGTTCTCGTTGAAGTCCTAATCCCTGATTTCAGGGGCAAGGATGAATTGATACAGATGATTGTGGACGCAAAGCCAGACGTAATAGCGCACAACATCGAGACAGTCAAGTCGCTTCAGCGAAAAGTCAGGGATCCAAGGGCGAATTATGAGCAAAGCCTGCATGTCCTGGACTATGTCAAAAAAGCGGACCTGTCGATCCATACAAAATCATCCATAATGCTTGGCCTGGGCGAGCAGGAAGATGAGGTCATTGATGCCATGCACGACCTGAAGGCAATAGGGGTTTCCATTGTGACATTTGGACAATACCTTAGGCCAAGCAGCTGGCACATTCCCGTGGCAGAATATGTAAAGCCAGAGCAATTTGAGCTTTTCAGGCAGAAAGGCGAAGAAATTGGCTTTGCCTTTGTCGCATCAGGACCCTTTGTGCGCAGCAGCTACCGCGCCGGGGAGCTATTCATCAAGAATATTTTGCAAAAGCAGAAAGCTTAAATAATAAATGTTCATAATTTTTGACAGGTGTTAAAATGCCAAAAAAGGTGACACATACATTTGACATCGAGTATCTGCAGATAATGGATGAAAATGGCAATGTAGACACAGAGCTAATGCCAAACATACCTGACGCTGACCTGAAAAAATTCTATGAGCAAATGCACACTATCAGGGCTTTTGACAAGAAATGCCTGGCATTGCAGCGGCAGGGAAAGCTTGGGACTTATGCAATGGTCCACGGGCAGGAAGCATCCCAGGTCGGGACAGCATCCCTGCTGCATAAGGAAGACTGGATGTTCCCGAGCTACAGGGAAAGCGGGGCCATGATTGTGCGCGGCATGCCATTAGCCACGCTCCTGCAATACTGGGCAGGAGATGAAAGAGGGCAGCATATTCCTGAAGGCGAAAATGACTTTACTGTGGCCATTCCCATTGCCAGCCAGATACCACATGCAGTAGGGGCAGCATGGGCTTTCAAGTATAAGGGCACAAAGCAGGCCAGCATGGTCTATTTCGGGGACGGCTCAACTTCCAAGGGCGATTTCCACGAGGCCATGAACTTTGCGGCAGTGTTCCAGCTTCCTGTGATTTTCATATGCCAGAACAACCAGTTTGCCATTTCTCTTTCACGAAACAAGCAGACCATGTCAGCCACAATTGCGCAAAAAGGCATTGCGTACAATGTCCCATCAATCCAGGTTGACGGCAATGACATCTTTGCGGTCTTATCAGCAACTGCAGAAGCCCTGGAAAGGGCACGGGCAGGGAATGGCCCAACATTTATCGAATGCGTGACCTACAGGATTTCCGACCATACTACATCTGATGACGCGTCACGCTACCGCTCAAAAGAGGAAGTGGAGGAATGGACAAAAAAAGACCCGATTGACAGGCTTAAGAAATACATGGAATCCAAGGGAATCTGGAACCAGGAATATCAAAATACTGTTGAAGCCAATGCATCAAAAAAGGTTGAAGACGCAGTGAAACAGATGGAAAGCGTGACCCCTCAAACAGTGGACGACCTTTTCAGTTATGTGTTTGCTGAAATGCCTCCTCAACTCAAGGAACAGCTTGCATACTTAAAGCAAATGGAGTCACAGAAGGAGACACAAAAGGAATCACAAAAGAAGTGACTTGGCACTTAATGCAAAACAGGCCAAAAACTGGAGAAAATAGTAAACAATGGCAACCCAAACAATGAACATGGTACAGGCGATTAACCTGACCCTGAAAAAGGAGCTGGCACGAGACAACAGCGTTATTCTCATTGGCGAAGACATTGGCAGGAATGGCGGCGTTTTCCGCGTGACAGATGGCCTGCAAAAGGAATTCGGTGAAAAAAGGGTTGTTGACACTCCTCTGGCCGAGCTGGGCATAATCAGCATTGCATTTGGCATGGCCGTTGCCGGCCTGAAGCCTGTTGCTGAAATCCAGTTTGGAGGATTTGTTTATTCAGGCATGGACCACATTATTGACCATATCTCAAGAATCAGAAACAGGACCAGGGGGAGGTTTACCTGCCCAATGGTCATCAGGACCCCTTACAGCGCCGGGATAAGGGCATTGGAGCATCATTCAGAAAGCATGGAAAGCATTTTTGTGCACACTCCTGGCCTGAAGGTTGTTATCCCCTCATCGCCATATGAAGCCAAAGGCCTTTTGACGTCAGCCATCCGCGACCCAGACCCTGTTATTTTCTTTGAACCTTCAAGGGTTTACAGGGCAATCAAGGAAGAAGTGCCGGAAGAGGATTATACAATCCCGCTCGGCAAGGCAAATGTTGCACACGAAGGCTCAGACATCACAGTCATCAGCTATGGGGCCATGATGAAAACAGTCCTGCAGGCTTTCGAGCTGCTTAAATCAAAATACAGCATTGAGGTAATTGACCTGCGCACCCTGTCCCCACTTGATGAGGATACTATCATCAATTCAGTCAAGAAAACAGGAAGGTGCGTTGTTGTGCATGAGGCCCCGAAAACACTTGGAATGGGCGCTGAAATCACAGCATTAATAAATGAAAAGGCCATGCTTAATCTGGAGGCGCCTGTGGAGAGGGTTGCCTCTTTTGATATCCCAGTCCCATTTTTGCAGATGGAGACCCATTATTTTCCTGACATAAACCGGGTTGTGGCGGGCATAGAAAAAGTCATGAACTTTTAAGCCACATGTATATGGCATATATGACCTATATGACACATATGACATGAATATCCGTTTGCCAGCACAGAGCTGGAAAATTGTGCCACATTTCTCGGGAGCACAGGGTGTATCTTTTAATGGCATATGAATTCAAGTTTCCGGATGTGGGAGAGGGCATTACTGAAGGCAAGCTTGTAGCCTGGAAAGTAAAAGAGGGCGAATCTGTAAAGCAGGACCAGCCCTTGGCAGAAGTCGAGACTGACAAGGCCATTGTGGAAATTCCGGCGCCTAAGCCAGGCAAAGTTTCCAAGCTCCATGCCAAGGAAGGAGAGACAATCCTGGTGGGCAATGTTCTGGTGACCTTTGATGACGGAACAGGGCCGGCTGCTCCAGCCACTGCAGAGTCCAGGCAGGCCGCGCCTGCAAGACAGGAGCAGCCTCCTAAACAAGAGGCGCGCGAGCCACAGCATGAGCAAACAGCTGCTGAAAAAGCAGGGTCAGTAGTTGGCTTTCTCGAAGAGGCAAAAGATGTTTCACCAAGGCCAGCAGGGCCTGAAAAAGCAGCCCAGGCAAGGAAGGCAGTCATTGCAACGCTGGCTGTCAAGAAACTTGCCAAGGACCTCAATGTCCATATCGAGGAAATCCAGGGAACAGGGCCAGGCGGCAGGATTACATCAGAGGATATCAGGGCAGCTGCCGGCGAACCCAGCCAGCCTAAAGCATTTTCAACAGAAAAGGCACTGCCTGATGAGTTGAGGAAGTACGACTTCTATGGCTTTATCGAGCCAACCCCGATGAGCAGCATAAGGAAGGCTATTGCCCATAAGATGGTTGAATCATCTTTTACAGCTCCACAAGTGACGCACATGGACGAGGCCGATATAACAGTCTTGCATGAAATCCGTGAAAAGGAAAAAAAGAACGCACAGGAAAAGGGAGTGAAGCTTACATACCTGCCGTTTATAATCAAGGCTGCAATTTCAGCCCTGAAGATGCACCCTCTTTTGAATTCAGAGCTCAACGAAGAAAAAGAGGAAATCATAATCAAAAAATATTACAACATTGGAATAGCTGTTGACACGCCGGACGGGCTTCTGGTTGCTGTACTAAAGAAGGCAGATACAAAGCCCATATTGGAGCTTGCTTCTGAGATTGTCCAGCTGGCAACTTTGGCAAAAGACAGGAAATTGGGATTAAGTGACATGAAAGGCAGCAGCTTTACCATAACAAATGTGGGCGCTATTGGAGGAACACATTTTACGCCAATCCTGAACCATCCTGAGGCAGCTATTCTCGGCCTTGGGAAAATGATGGACAAGCCCCTGGCAATTGACGGGAAAGTGGAAATAAGGAAAGTGCTTCCCCTGTCCCTGACTTTCGACCACAGGGTGGTTGACGGGGCTGAAGCCGCAAGATTCATGAACGACATAATAAGGCATCTGGAAGACCCTGACCTGATACTGGTGGAGGGCTCATGATGTTCTGTGCCTCAAATAGACTGTTGGAATTGCAGTGATTAAAATGACAGCCAAAAAAAGTTGCGATGTTCTTGTTATCGGCGGCGGGCCAGGCGGCTATGTTGCAGCGATCAGGCTTGCACAGCTCGGAAAAAAAGTTATCCTGATTGAAAAGCAATGGCTTGGAGGCACATGCCTGAACATTGGCTGCATACCTTCAAAGGCATTGATACATGCAGCAGATTTCTACCACAAAATAAAAGATGCCGGCAAAATGGGAATAGGTGTCGGGTCTGTAAACCTTGACCTCTCAAAAGTCCAGGCATGGAAAAACAGCGTTGTGGCAAAACTGAGAAATGGCGTGGAATACCTTTGCAAAGTGCATAACATTGAGGTCATCCAGGGAACAGGCTCACTGCTTTCTGCTAATTCAGCAATGGCCAAGATGACTAATGAGGAAATTGAAATTGATTTCCAGCAGGCAATCCTGGCAACTGGCTCAACGCCGATTGCCTTTCCGGGAATAGACTTTGACGGTGAAAAAATAATATCATCCAACCATGCCCTGGAACTGCAGGAGGCCCCAAAAAATGTTGTTGTTATTGGCGGAGGCTACATCGGGATAGAGATTGGAACTTTTTTTGCCAAGGCAGGAAGCAAGGTGACAATTGTTGAGAGGTACCCTGACCTGCTGATGCAGACTGACAGGGATATTGTTGATGTGGTCAAGCACAGGAAGTCAATGCTTGGGATAACTGTCATTCCCAACACGGCTGTGCAGGGCATGGACAAAACCGGGCCAAATGTCAAGCTGAGGCTCAAGGATTTGGCCAGCAATAATGAATCTGAAGTGGAGGCTGACAAAGTCTTCATTGCAATAGGGAGGAAGCCCCTCACTCATGGCATTGGCCTGGAATCGGTCAAAGTTGAGCTTGACCAAAAAGGGTTTATCAAGGTAAATGAAAGGTTCCAGACAACGGAAAGCAGCATTTATGCAATCGGGGACCTGATAGGCAATCCAATGCTGGCGCACAAGGCATTTATGGAAGGAAAAATGTGCGCGGAGATTGTGGCTGGCGCCAGAAAGGAAAAAGAAACCGTTACCATCCCTGCTGTCATATTCTCAGATCCTGAAATTGCAATGGTTGGCCTATCTGAAACAGATGCCAAGACGCAGGGAATAGAAGTCAAGGTTTCAAAATTCCCGTTCAGTGCACTAGGCAGGGCATTTACCATGAATGACACAGCCGGATTTGTCAAGATTGTGGCTGATGCGAAAACGAGCAAGATACTGGGATTTCACATTGTCGGGCCCGAAGCCTCCAACCTGATAGGAGAATCATCCCTGGCATTGAGGCTGGGCGCAGGGCTTGAGGAAATCAGCTCTACAGTGCACCCGCATCCGACCCTGTCTGAAGCGCTCGGCCAGGCAGCAGACTTAATGCTCGGCAAATGCGTGGATTTTGTGGAAAAGAAGAAGTAATGGTTTTGCTTGGCTGAGTTTCTTTGGGGCATTTTGCTAGGCCAGGGGGAGCGGGAGTGCAAGGGCCGTGGGGGCAGGGGGATAACTTCTTTTTCTTGGCAAGAAAAAGAAGCAAAAAGAACTATCTCATAAAATTCCACTCTTCTGTCTTGTATCTCGACTCGGCAAGCAGTGAAGCTTGAATCATCTCCTCTTCGGTCAGCCCGGCAAAATCAAAGTCCTTGCCATCGCCAAAGCCATGCACAAGAGCATCATACAGCTCTTCAATGGGAATATTCTTTTGCTGCAGGACCGAGGTGACCCTCTGCTTCACATCAGCAATCATCTTGTCGGAAATCTTTTCCTGGCCGACCTTAAGCATGGAAAACATCTTTTCCACATCAAGGTCATATAAAATTGTTCCATGCTGGAGCAAAATGCCGTCCCTTCGCGTCTGTGCATTGCCTGAGATTTTCTTAAAGTCAGTTATAATGTCATTTATCGGCTTGAATTCGCTTTTTATTCCCAACAAGTCCAGGGATTTAACAATCCATCCGCAAATAAGGTGATAGGATTCAGTGATGCCCTTTGGCATCATCTTTTCAGGCGCAATTACGCTGTAGGTTATTTCTCCACTGGAATCATGGTATACAGCGCCTCCGCCTGTCCTGCGCCTGACAACATCCACTCCAAGCTCCCTGCACTTATTGAGGTTGACCTCTTCATGAATACCCTGGAAAAAGCCTATGCTCACAGCACTTGGCTCCCAGGTGTAAAATCTAATGGTTGGCACGGATTTGCTCTCAGCAACGGACTTGGAGATAGCCTCATCCAAAGCCATGTTAATAAAAGCATCATTTGCCTGAAGCCTAAGCATTCTCCATTTTGCCATACTAAAACCCCCCTATGAATTACCCTGGTATTTTACTTTGGTGAATTATCCTGTCTCAACTGTTTTCCTTTTTCTTTTTTTCTGCCTCATCCTGCATGCTCTTTTCTGTGCCTGCTGCAATTGCATCCTTGGCAATTTTAACAATATATTCTGGCGTGATTCCCACAAGCTTCATGTCATGCTTTTCAACAATGCCCTCAAGAAGCTTGAGCATGTCTGCTTTTTCGAAGAAAATGCTTTTTCCAATGAAAATTTCCTCCAGCTCATTGATTTTATCTTCAGGATGTATGAAGAAATCCCCTGTTATTGCAGCTGAGAATATTTTGCCATTGTCAAAATTAAGCTTTACCCTAACCAATTTTCCGCCCGGGACCTTTTCGCTTGCCGTGCCTATCATAAGTCAAAATCCCCCCTATAATATCACAATATCCTACTACTAACTACTTCTGGCGGCTGATATTATAATAAGCTTTGCACTGGCCTGCCTCTTTATTATGCATCCCTGGCCATGCTGCTTAAGCCCAGTTGAAAATCTCGCTCACAAAGTTCGCTCGGTCAGCATCGGCTTCGTGCTTTATGATTTATGAATGATGTCGTATCCCCGCAACGGTTTCGCCCCTTGACGACGAAATTAGCCTTGAGGGGATTTTCGTTACACTCAATCCCCTGAACTCCATGCTGATTAAAATGCGGTTCGGGAGACTTCCAAAGGAATGTCTCCCCGGCTTCCGTGCGAACTGAGGCCGGCTTAGGGACGACCCCCTCCGGCATTGACATGCCTATGCGAGGAGCACTGCGCAACTTGATGCTGACACTATTTTCAACTGAGCACATGCTGCTTAATAACCAATAAAAACATTTATAATGCTGAATGTTAAATACCTTCTTATAGATATTTGTATACAACATAAAGGGAAAAAGAGGCCACATGCCAGTCTTTGAAATAACCAAGGCAGATTTCAGCAGGTTCTTGCAGGATATTATGAAAAACTATGAGCTTATAGCCCCTGTTAAGACTGACCTTGTAAGATTTCAGCCAATAAAGGACATCTCTCTCATCCACCTTGCAGAAAATTCATTTTTTCCAGTCAAAGAATTTTTTTTCAGGAAGCAGGAAACACTGTTCACTTTTAATGGCGGGAAAATTGAAGTAAAGCTTGATGCTCCAAAGAAAAGGGCTTTTTTTGGGCTGAGAAGATGCGACCTGAACGCCATAATGCACCAGGACAGGGCATTCCTGTCAAATACCCCTGACCCATATTACAAAGCGCAGCGCGATGGAGCCCTGCTTTTAGGCTATCACTGCAACGAAGCGCCAAGCATCTACTGCTTCTGCGGCAGCATGGACCTAAAGGATTTCTTTGACATCATGTTCTTTGACAGGGGGCGCTGCTACCTGGCCGAGACTGGCAGTGAAAAAGGCGAAGCAGTGATTGCGAAGTCAAAAAAAATGTTCAAGCCAAGCAATTACAGCATTACCGAGTCTGACAAGAAAATTGAGGGCACGGACCGGCTGCTCAACAAGGATATTTCTGAACTGTACGACCACCCGGACTGGAAAAAGGGAGTGGACATGTGCATAAGCTGCGGAGCATGCACAAGCCTTTGCCCGACCTGCTACTGCTTTGAGGTGCACGACCAGACGGAGTTAAAAGACCCAAAAAAATCAAAGCGGGAAAGAACATGGTCATCATGCCAGGTGAAGGAATTTACCAAGGTTGCAGGCGGCCATGTATTCAGGGACAAGCGGGAGGACAGGTTTAAGCACCGCATCTATCACCAGCTGGAGTATTTCAGGGAACAGCACGGCATTGACTTATGCGTTGGCTGCGGAAGATGCATAACAGCATGCCCGACCAAGATTGATTTTGTAAAAATAATCAATGAGATGAAATGACATTTTAATTGCATATAACTGCATACTAATAAAACCCATTTTGAATGGCCAGACCAAAAAAGACCCCTAAGAATGGCACCAAAAAACCAGCAAAGCCGGACTGAGCAATTCACAACAGCAATAAATGAAAACCCTTACATCCCGATTGCTGCCAAAGTAGCTGAAACCTTCAGGGAATCCCACGACAATTTCACATTGACACTTGACATTAAGATTCGGCATGGCCCCGGGCAGTTTGTCCAAATAAGCCTGCCCGGCATCGGGGAATGTCCCATCTCCATTTGCTCCCATGAAGGAGAGGACTTGAAGCTCAATGTCCGCGAAGTCGGCAACATGACAAGGGCATTGGCTAAATTGCAGGCAGGAGACCGGGTGTTTATCAGGGGGCCTTATGGCACGGGATATCCCATGAAATTGCTGGAAGGCAATAGCATCCTTCTGGTCGGCGGCGGGTGTGGCGTTGCACCTCTGAAAGGGATTATTGAATATCTTGAGCATAACCGGAAAAGCTACAAGGATGTGCATTTGGTATTTGGCTTCAGGAGCCCCGATGATATTCTTTTCAAAAGGGAATCGGCCAAGTGGGCAAGCAAGTATAACGTGGTTGTAAGTGTTGACAATGACCCGTACAAAGGCGATGTCGCAGCATGCTATACCGGGCCTGTTGGCTTTGTGACTGATGTGCTGAAAAAGCAGGATGTATCCCCCAATCAGACTGTTGCCTTCATCTGCGGCCCGCCAATCATGATGAAGTTCGTTATTGACATCCTCAAGTCAAAGGGCTTCCATGACGACCAGATTTTCATATCCGCAGAGCGCCTGATGTACTGCGCAATTGGCAAGTGCTGCCATTGCATGATCCGCGGCAAATTCACCTGCATGGACGGGCCGGTTTTCAGGTATGACCGGGTAAATAAATTTACAAATGACTAGGCAAAATGCCTGCTGAGCGAAACCATGAAAAAAGAAAATAATCCAAAGCAAAAATTGAAAATAGGATTTTATGGAATTACCAGCTGCGCAGGATGCCAGCTCAGCGTGCTTTTCAATGAGGATGAAATCCTGGACCTGTTCGAGATAATTGATGTGACTGCCTTTCCATTTGTCAGGGAAAAGAACATAGACCAGGAGTTTGACTTTGTGTTTCTGGAGGGACTTGTAGCGTCAGTTGCAGACCTGGAAGTGGCCAAGAAGCTCAGGGAAAGGGCAAAATGCCTTGTTGCCCTGGGGGCATGCGCACATACGGGCTGTGTCCCTGCCTACAGAAATTTCACCCTCAAGGAAAACTATGAGCACCTTCTTTATACCAAAAACAAAAGCATTGAAGACCTGGACCCTTCGCCGGTTGACGCGCATGTCAAAGTGGATTACACCATACCCGGCTGTCCGCCGGACAAGAAGGAGATATTGACTTTCATAAAGGACATTGTTGCAGGCAAGGAGCCAAAGGCATACAACAACCCCGTTTGCATTGAATGCAGGCGAAACAACAACCTTTGCCTCCTGGAAATTGGGAGGCCATGCCTTGGCCCAATCACGCGCGGCGGATGCAATGCAGTCTGCATAAATGGAGGCTTTGAATGCTGGGGATGCAGGGGCCACACCGATGATGCAAACATCCCGACAATGGTAAAGCTATTGGAAAGCAAAGGATTTGACAAGAAATTTATCCACAACAGGATGAGGAGCTTTGTAGGCTTGAAAATTTCAAAGGAAACAGAGGCGCTGCTGAATGACGGAAACCATTAGCCTTAACCATCTGACAAAAATCGAGGGCCATGCAACATTGGCGCTTCAAATCGATGGCATGCAAATCAAGAAATGCGAGCTGAGCTCAGTCGAAGGCTCGCGCTATTTTGAGGGAATTCTGAAAGGGCATTACTATTATGAGGCCAGCGAGATTTCCTCGCGGATCTGCGGAATATGCAGCTGCGCCCATACAGTGGCTGCCATAATTGCGATCGAAAGGGCACTTGACGTGACCCCGAGCCCACAAACTGTGGCGCTGCGAAAGCTTTTGACAATAGGGGAGCGCATCAGAAGCCATGCCACGCACCTTTATTTTCTTGCCCTGCCTGATTACCTTGGCTATGAATCAGCGCTCTCGATGCTGCCAAAGTACAAAAAAGAAATCCAGCGCGCTCTGAAAATGATGAAAGTCGGCAATGAAATCATCAAGGTTGTCGGTGGCCGCGACCTGCATCCGGTCAGCGCAACAGTCGGCGGATTCCTGAAATTCCCACCGCCTGAGCAAATTCTGGACCTCAAGACAAAGCTTGGCTCAATTGCAGGAGACGTGGAAGAGACAGCCAAATTCATAGGCTCCCTGAAAAATCCGGATTATTCGCACAAGACTGAGTATTTTTCACTTTATAACGGCAGGACATACTCAATCTTCATGGGACACATCAGGTCAAAAAGCAATGATTTCACGCAGAAGGAATACCACAAGTACATAAAGGAATACCATGAGCCATATTCAACTGCCAACTTTGTGGTAAAAGAAGGCAAAAGCTACATGGTCGGGGCGCTGGCAAGGCTGAACAACAACCACAGCCACCTGAATCAGCCGGCAAAAAAACTGGTAAAAAGCCTTGGATTAAAATTCCCCGTCACCAACCCGTTCATGAACAACCTGGCGCAGGCAATAGAGCTGGTGCATTATGTTGACCGGGGCATGGAGATTTGTGCCAGCCTGAAGAATGTGGCGTCCGAGCCATTGAAAAAGATCCAGGTGAAGGAAGGGCACGGCATATCAGCAATAGAAGTCCCGCGCGGGACGCTCTGGCACGAATATGTGCTCGACAAAGAGGGCAAAATCACTTATGCAAATATTGTCACACCGACTGCGCAAAACCTCAGGAACATGCAGGATGACATAAGGGACCTGCTGCCGGGCATACTCCATCTGCCCAACAACCAGCTTGTTGTGGAAATTGAGAAGCTGATAAGGAGTTATGACCCATGCTTTTCATGCTCAACTCATTTTCTGAAAGTAAAGTGGCTCAAGGGCAGCAAGAACAGGAAGATTCCAAGCCAAAAAAGTAATAAATAAAAAAAATAATATTCTTATGCCAGCTTCCTGTAAACATCGCCGTACAGGGAATAGCTGAACACTCCAACCACAAAAAACATCACTGCCAGGCCTATGAACAGCACCAGGTTGAGCAAGGCGGCAATTATGGCTGAGCATATCAGCACAATTATCCATGTCAGGAAATAGTCTCCAGAAAAGGCCATGCCGAGCACTTTCCTGAACTGGAACGCGCTGCCAAATTTATTGGTTGCAACGTAGTTCAGGACAGCCATCGGCAACATGTACCATGCCAAAAGCGCAAACAGGAATGCCAGCAACAGGATTGGCGCAAATGCCATTACCGCAGGAACTGCCTGGTACCAATTTTGCCTCAGGATAGCTTCAAGCGCCGCAGCATCGCCACCACCGGCAGCGAACTCCTTAACCATGTCAATCGGCACAATTGTCCCAACATAGGTCCTGAAAAGCGAAACCAGGAAGGTTGCCGAGCCAATCATTGCGATGATCAATGCGGGAAGCATGTAAATTACAGTAATAACTGTTGAGGCAAGCCCCTTCACAAACATTTCACCCCAGTTTTCCCATTCCTGCAATTTGGCCGATGCCTTAACTTTTCCAACACCTGATGATTCCAGGATGTAACCCTTTGTAAACCATTTAACAATTGGTATGAGGCTCAGGAGAACCCCTATAATGAACGCTTTCCAATTTGTAAATGGCTTCTTTATAGCTTTCGCAAAATCTACCATCTTTTCACCACCCACCTCTTTATTATCCGAATTTTATAGCCAACATGGCTATTCCTATGTGCATGCCAGGGATTTTACACTTTAAATAATTAACTATTTTATAGTAGTTCAAGCTTGAGGCGCTTTTCCAGCTTATCCATGGGATATTTGGCCGGTACAGCAATAAGCCTGACTTTGGACTTTGTGTTGAGCTTTTTCAGCAGCTTAAGGAAAAAAGCAAGGTCAAAGTCATGCAGGCTGACCATTTTGGAGGATTCAAGCTGTGCAAGATCGCTTATCACCTGAGCCTCCTTGATTCCCGTGGCCACATCAAGGATGGCAAAATCCTTGTCCATGTAGAACATAATCTCTTCCGGGGAGTTGCAGCTGACCATCTCAATCCCGTCCAGCTTGAGCCTTTTGGCTGTCTGCTGGGCAAGACTGTCATCCTTAACATAAGGGTTTCCGAAACATAAGACATATTTCATGGCTGAATGGCTTCAAATGTGATAAAATATATAAATAATGCCCTGCTTTTGGATGGCATGAAAAAAGAGATGGCACTGGCTTCTGTTCTGGCTACAGCTGTTATCAGCGGCTTTGCCATATTTGCCAATAAATTTGGAGTTACAGGAATCAATAGTTCAGTTTATACCTTTGCCAGGCTAATCATTGTGGCTGCCTTTATGTTTGCAACCATCTTTTTTTTGGGCAATTTCTCACAATTGAAAAAGCTTTCACGTAAGCAATGGCTGTCATTGGCCGCGGTCGGGCTGGTCGGCGGGTCCATCCCATTTTTACTGTTCTTTCGCGGGCTTCAGCTTGTATCAGGCCCTGCAGGGTCGTTTATCCAGAAGACAATGTTCATTTTTGTGGCAATTGTTGCAGTGGCATTCCTCAAGGAAAAATTAAACCTTGGTATGATAGTCGGCGGGATTCTGCTTCTCGCTGGCAATTTCATCTTCCTGCAATTATGGACACAGGATTTTGCATGGGGCACAGGCCACACCTTGGTCCTGATTGCCACTCTGTTCTGGGCAGTCGAGAACACCTATTCAAAGTATTTGCTCAGAAACATGCCTGGCAATGTGCTTGCATTCGGGCGAATGTCCTTTGGCTCACTATTCATATTGGTTTATCTGGCCTTTACTGGCGAGATTGCCCTTATGGCATCCTTAACCCAAGACCAAATGTTGTGGATTCTTGCAACTTCAGTCATATTGTTTGGCTATGTCCTAACCTGGTACAATGGATTAAAAGACCTAAGCGTCACAGCCGCGACCAGCATACTATTGCTGGGCTCGCCAATCACAACAGCACTAAATCATTTTTTTTCAGATGCAGCTATTATTCCCGCACAAATCCTGGGCACGGTCATGATCCTGGCAGGGATTATTATAATGCTGGTCATTGCGGAAAAAATCACTCTGCCATTTCAACAGCAAAGCCGTGATGTATCCTGACCTTGTCGCCTTTCTTGGCGCCAGGCACATAGAATGAACCTACAACCCTTGTTTTTCCCCTGCCGTATTTCACAATGAAGAAATCATCCCTTTTCTCGATTATCTCTGCCGTGTGCACCTTGCACAGTTCCCTGAAAACATTTGGCGCGATTGCATAAGAGCCATCGCCCGCTTCAATCATGGCGTTGTGCCTGTTGTGAAAATATTCTCTGATTACCTTCAAATCCCAATGGCTCCTGATGCCCATGCTTTCAGCCACGCGATCCATCCTTTCAAATGCCTTCCTATATGTGCTTTCCAGAAGCTTCCTTCCAACTTTTCTGTTGTGCATGGCAGCGTTTTCCAGCGCCCTGAATGTCCTGTCATTTATCTCCCCGCGCTGCTTAATAACATAGGTGCACGGGAATGCGTACCTAAGAAAATAGCTTTCAACTGACACTGCCTTGGGCAGCTTAGCAGGCTTTGCCACTATGGATCATCTCCAGCCATCTCTCAGCTGCTTTTTTGTTGACTTTCTCAATCACGATTCGGCCCTGCACAATAACATAATCGCCTGGCCTGTATTTCCTCTCCACAATTTTTGCCTTTCTTTTTTCAGTGTCGTAATCTATGGTTGCCATGTCTTTGCTGATCTTCAGGATTTTTCCAGGATAGGCCAGGCACATCAGTTTTTCACCTTTTTTGCTTTTTTTACGGTTACCTGCCTTATCCTTATATCCCCACCTTCATAAAGTTTTGGGACTTTTCCGCATTTTTCGCAGACATAAAGGCAGAATTCATGCCCCCTTTCAAGCACTTTTGGATGGCCTGAATGGCCACAGTTGCATTTTGCCTTTGCTTTTATCTCCTTTATCTTTATTTTCCACTTTGTAAGCGTTTCAAGAATTTCCCTTAGTTCATGGTCATGTATCGGGCCAAGTTCTCCAACGTCGAGGATGATTGACTCTATTTCCCCACCTTTTCCGGCTTTTTTCTGCGCATCATCAATTATTCTTCTTGCAATGACAGTTTCGTGCATTTTCTTTTGCCTCTTTTTATATTATCTCTTTACTTGATTTTAATTGTAACGTGCCAACGATGAGAATGAGTTGTTGCCAATTTCTAAGCTCTTTTGGAATGACAAGTTCTTTTCCAATTGTTGATTTATCAATCTTATTTAATAAGCCTAATCTTCTAGTTTCTAAATCTAGCTCTTTTTCTGTTTTAGCTTTCCTAACTCTATCTGCAGTTTCTATCCTGCCATGAGAAACCTTTGTTTTTGTAACAGAGTCACTTAGGTTTTTGTCTTTGATGTATTTCTGTTCATTTGACATGATTCACTCTCCACTGGACATGTCGTCGTGAAGTATTTAAAGCTTTTCTCTCTATATTTGTCAAAAAGAGAACACGCAAAACTGCCAAATTAATCTTTTCGATTTCATCGAAAATCTTTTACGCAGTTTCGCTATACATTCCTTTTTTTCAGGCTCCAAAGTTTAAAAAAATGAAAACTTTGGAGGTGTAAAAGTGCCAACAACAAACGAAATAGTGAAAATTTATACAAAAATACACTCTATTAGGGCAGTTTCCCGGCAGACTCACATTTCGAGGACAAAAATTAGGAAAATTCTTATTGAAACCGGAATCAGAATTCCAGATAGCAGAACGGCCCAACTGGCTGTAGGTTATATCCAAGAAAAGAAGAAGTTCTGCCTTTCTCCTCAAGAAAAAGCCTATTTATACGGGTTAGTGATGGGTGATCTAACTCCTATCCTGAAATCTAAATATACTTTAAAACTTATCACAACTTCTACTCATAAAACTTTCATGGAAATGCTATGTAAAACTTTTAAAAAATACGGGATAACTAATCATAAGGAAACTAAAAATAAAAATACGTTTAGGTTTCAAAGTCACATTGATCTGGAAAGTTTTTTATTTCTATTGGATACAAAAAACAAATGTATGCCTACTTGGATAAAGGCTCATAACTTTTACAATTTCCTTGGCGGGTTTATAGACTCTGATGGCAGTATTATTGTTAGGAAATCTGGCAATTACTTTCAATATGTTATTAGATTTTTTAGTCAGAATCTGGACCTTCTGCTTGAAATAAAAAGTAAACTGAAATCCATTGGATATCATCTTTCCATACACAAAAGTCATTCTAAGGGCCACATTAGTTATCATAAAAACGTAAAGTTTCAATACAACAGGAATTATTATACTCTTGAAACCTACAAAAAGGAAGAAACTTTAGATTTACTGGGAAAGATACCTATTAGACACCCCGAAAAAATTGCAAAAAAGAACCTGATATTTGATATTTATCGTCGAAAACTTGTATTGTGGAAAGATATTGAAAATCAAGTCAAAGAATTAAGAGAAAAAATAAGACAATCAGTAATACAAAGAAAGGCACTATCATCCCCAATATGTTAACGGTGCCTTTAATATTCCCAATCGGCTTCAACCCAACTACAGCCTTGGAAATCCCGCTTTCTTCAACTGCCTCAACAACATCAGAAATATTCTTGTAGGCGAATCCTGCTTCCTCGGCCAGGCCTGACATTGAGGCAGCCTTAACATAAATCCCCCTTGCTTCCATGTCTTTCTGCAGCTTGTCTCCGCGGATGTCATGCTTTGCCTTTGCCCTGGACATTGTCCTGCCTGACCCGTGGCATGTGCTGCCGAAAGTCTCTTCCATTGCCTTGTCGGTCCCGACAAGAAGGTATGAGCCTGTTTCCATGCTTCCTCCTATGATGACGGGCTGGCCTACTTTCCTGTAAGCAGGAATCAGTTCGGCATTTCCCGGCCCGAAGCTCCTGGTCGAGCCTTTCCTGTGTATAACCAACTTTTTCTTTTTTCCATCAACCTTGTATTCCTCAACTTTTGCAATGTTATGCGCGACATCATAGACAAGGTTCATTCCCATTTCCTCGTCTGACCTTCCAAAAACCTGGGAAAACCCCTTCCTGACCTGGTGCATTATTATCTGCCTGTTCGCAAACGCCATGTTTGCTGCGCAAGTCATGGCTGCAAAATAATCCTTGCCTTCCTTGCTGTTGAATGGCGCGCATGCAAGCTGCCTGTCCTTGACGGTTATATCATATTTTTTCATTGCATCCTCAAAAGTGTGCAAATAATCTGTCGCAACCTGATGCCCAAATCCCCTGCTGCCGCAATGAATCATTATCACAACCTGGCCATCCTGGTCAATGCCAAAAGCCTTGGCTGTTTTTAAGTCGTAGATGCTGTTCTTATATGCCACCTGGATTTCCAGGTAATGGTTGCCGCTCCCCAATGTGCCAAGCTGGTTCATTCCTCTTGAATATGCCTTATCGCTGATTTTAGCCGGGTCAGCGCCCTTAATCGCGCCCTTCTCCTCTATCCTGTCTGTGTCCTCTTTCCAGCCGTAGCCATTGTCGACGCACCATTTTGCGCCGTCCACAATGACTTCCTTGAACTGCTGCTTGTTCAATCTCAAAAAACCCTTGCCGCCCACTCCCACTGGAACGATTTTGAACAATGTATCAACCAGCAGCTTTAATTTTGGCTTGACTTCATCATATGTCAAATTCGTGCGGATTAAGCGCATGCCACAATTTATGTCAAAGCCAATCCCTCCCGGGGATATTATCCCCTCATCCAGGTCAAATGCCGCAACACCGCCTATCGGGAAGCCATAGCCCCAGTGGCCGTCAGGCATGCACAAAGCAGCTTTCTGTATTCCTGGAAGGCATGCAACATTTGTAATCTGGTCATACACTCCCTCATCCATGCCTTTCATCAATTTGTCTGTCGCATAGATCCGGGCAGGAACATTCATGCCCTCTTTGTATGTTACCGGTATTTCCCAGACGCCCTTTCCAATGTTTTTAATGCCAGTTGCCATCTTGTATTTTCATTTCCTCAAAATCGTATCCTAAAAATTTTATTCCATCAAATATCCAAGACAAATTTGGCTTCCCAGCCATTTTTCTTCTTCTGGAGCCTGAACATGTGCAGGGTAACTGCCTTTACATCCAGCTTTAATTTATGCTTTTTTGGGTCGATGTTTTCCCCGAGAAGCTGTGCGCGCAAAATCATGGCATGGCCCTGCGCCAGGCTGATTTCAACAGATGAAAACACCATGTTATCAGCGTCCTTGATGTAGACAATCTCCTCCAGAAATTTCAAGAGCAGCTTTTCCGGGTCTGTTTCTTCCAAATACAGTTCTTTTACAATGGTTTTTCCCACGCTTTTTGTTTCTACAAGTGTATTGAAGACTGCTTTGGCAGAAGTCTGGAAAATATCCTTGAGATTCTTCTCCTGGACCACAAATGCAACATCTGCAGTTGCCTCGTCCTTTAGTATCATGTATGGCATGTGAATAAGGCAGAATATCCCATTTATAACATTTATTGTACGAAATGCCCCCGCAGCCAGGCGTAGCTGAAGCTAAGCATCAAACTCTATTTCGCCGTCAAGGTAAACCCCTTTATGCAGCTTGACCGGGCGCCAGTCATCCTCAACAAGCTGTGCGCCGAGCCATTCAGCAAGCTCCTTTGGATTGCCTATTGTCGCGGACAGGCCGACAATCTGGACATTTTTCAAGATCTCCTTCAGCAATGTGATTATTATTTCAAGAGTGGGCCCTCTTCCGGGGTCATTGAGAAGGTGGATTTCGTCTATGATCACTACCCTGACATATTTCAGCCAGGGCGCATGATGCCTCATAAGGGAATCCAATTTTTCGCTAGTGGTTATAATAAAGTCATAATCCAGGAGGTATTCATCTGCTGAATCCATGTCGCCAATTGAAATTGCAATCTTGAAAAGCTTGCCATACTTGCGCCTGAATTCCTTGTGTTTTTCGCTGGCCAATGCCTTGAGGGGCACAATATAGATAACCTTGCCTTTCCCTTCCATGATGGATTTTACTCCTGCAAGCTCTGCTATCAGGGTTTTCCCTGAAGCAGTGGGGGTGCAAACCAGCAGGCTTTTACCGTCGAGAAGTCCCTTTTTTATAGCTTTTTCCTGGGCAGGCCTTAACTCCCTGATCTCCTCCCTTTGCAATACTTCAAAAAAATCCTTGGGCAGGTTTTTTTCAAGGGCTTCCAGCTTCATAGGGTTGAGATTGGGCAACATAATTTAAATGTTTACAATAAGCCCTTTGCGGTCCATTTCTTTTGGCTTTTTAATGCTGAGAAGCCTGAGGATTGTAGGCGCTATGTCTGAAAGAATGCCGTTTCTCAGCTGATAATTGCCACTTGCAGCAAGAATAAACGGGACCTGGCTTGTTGTGTGGGCGGTGTTCGGGCTTCCGTTCTTTTCCTTCATTTTTTCGCAATTTCCATGGTCTGCAGTTATGATTAATGCGGCGCCAGCGGACTGAGCTGCCCTGTAAACGCTGCCAATGCATTTGTCAACGTGCTCGCATGCCTGTATGCCTGCCTTGAATACTCCTGTGTGGCCTACCATGTCGCCATTTGCAAAATTCGCCACAATAAGCCCATATTTTGTTGTGTCCAGTTTTTCAATAACCTTTTTTGCAATCTCATAGGCTCTCATCCTCGGCGCCAAATCATAAGTGGCAACCTTTAGGGATGGGATAAGAATCCTGTCTTCACCCCTGTTTGGCTTCTCCTGCAGGCCGTTGAAGAAATATGTCACATGGGCGTATTTTTCAGTCTCGGCAACCCTCAACTGCTTCATCCCGTGCCTGCTTATGACTTCACCCAAGGTATTTTTCAATTTCAGCGGCTGGAAAGCAATCCTTGCGCGCATGCCTTTGTAGTAATCAGTCATGCCCACAAAAAATATTTCCTTCATTTTTCTTTTGAATCCAGCAAAGCCCGGCTCAACCATTGCCATTGTTATCTGCCTTGCCCTGTCATACCTGAAGTTGTAGAATATTACCGCATCATTGTTTTTCAGTCCTTCATAACTGCCAATGGCAGTCGGCAGGATGAATTCATCTGTCTCATCTCTTCCATACGCCTGAGATACGGCGCTGTCTATGCTTTTTGCCCTCAATCCCTTTCCATTGGCAATGCACTCATATGCCTTTCTTGTCCGGTGCCACCTTTTGTCGCGGTCCATTGAATAGTACCTTCCGGACAATGTGGCAATATTCCCAAGGCCAAGTTTCCTTATTTGCCTCTTCAGCGCAGAAATATATCGCATGCAAGATTTTGGCAGGGTGTCCCTTCCGTCGGAAAAGACATGTATTGCGACATCTTTGAATCTCCTCATTTTGCAGAGCCTCATCAGGGCGAAAAGGTGCTCCTGGCTTGCATGGACTCCCTGGTCCTGCAGCAGGCCCATGAGGTGCAAAGTGCGCCTGTATTTCTTGCAGTGGTCTATTGCACTTACTAATCCCTTTATCCTAAAGAAAGATTTGTCCTTGAGGCTCTTGTTAATCCTGACAAGCGACTGGTCAACAATCCTGCCTGCGCCGATATTGAGGTGGCCGACCTCGCTTGTTCCCTGGTTGCCCGGCGGAAGGCCGACTGCCTCGCCAGCAGCCCTCAGGATTGCATGCGGATATCTTTTGCTGAGAAAATCAAGATTCGGCGTTTTTGCATTGGCAATTGCATTCCCTTTTTTCCCCTTAGCAATCCCCCACCCGTCAAGAATCAGCAGTACCACAGCTTGCCTTTGAAATCTTTTTCTGCTGGTATTTTTCATATTATCTTTCCCTGGTATATTGCCCTGCTGCCAAGCTCCTCTTCAATCCTCAAAAGCTGGTTGTATTTTGCGGTCCTTTCCCCTCTTGCAGGCGCGCCTGTTTTTATCTGCCCGCAGCCAAGCGCAACAGCCAAATCAGCAATAAAGCTGTCTTCAGTCTCCCCGCTTCTGTGGCTTACCATCACATTCCATCCGCTTTTCATGGCAAGATTTGCCGCATTAATTGCTTCTGTTACTGTCCCAATTTGGTTTACTTTTAGCAGGAGGCAGCTGCAGGATGATTTTTCAATTGCTGTGGCTATCCTTCTGGCATTCGTAACAAGCAAATCATCGCCGACAACCTGTGCCTTTCCCCTTAACCCAGCGTTTAGGCTTGCAAATGCTTCAAACTCTTCCTGATTAAATGGATCTTCGATTGACACAAAATTGTGTTTGTCAACCAGATCTTGGTAAATCTCTATCAATCCTTTTTTGCTGACCTCTTTTCCTGCTAGCCTGTACGAAAAATTATTGTAAAATTCGCTTGCAGCGCAATCAATGCCCAATTGCACCTTATCACTGTATCCGGAATCACGCAGCGCTTCCTCAATCAGGGAAACAGCCTCGGATATTTTTTTCAATGGAGGGGCAAATCCACCCTCATCCCCTACATTAGTGGCATTCTTGCCATATTTTCCCTTTATCACATCCTTGAGCACATGGTATGTTTCAGCGCCAATCTGGACTGCCTCAGAAAAACTTGCAGCTCCAGTCGGCATTATCAAGAATTCCTGGACATCCAGGCTGTTGCCGGCATGCCTGCCGCCATTGATGATATTCATGCACGGGACAGGCATGACCAGCTTCTTGGATTTCGATAGCTTTTGAAGGTACCTGTACAACGGGATTCCTTCAGAAACTGCCGCGGCGCGGCTTATAGCCATGCTCACGCCCAGAATTGCATTGGCGCCGAGCCTTGACTTGTCTGGCGTGCCATCAAGATTCAGCATTTCTGAGTCAATTTTTTCCTGGTCAGTCACCTTTTTGCCAGCCAATTTTTTTGCAATTACATCATTCACGTTTTTCACTGCATTAAGGACGCCCTTGCCGCCAAATCTAGCGCCGCCATCCCTCAATTCAAGCGCCTCATGGGCCCCTGTGCTCGCACCGCTCGGGACACTTGCCCTGCCAATGCCAGAATGCGTTTCAACATCAACCTCAATAGTTGGATTGCCACGTGAATCCAGAACTTCCCTGGCCCTGATCCTTCTTATCCTTGACATTGCCAGCCTCTTTTCCAAATTGCAATGGCACCCGGGCCATTATTTATCTCAGATTATGCACAATCATCCAATATAGCTTGTTTCCTTTTTTGTGAAGCTTTTCATTTTCCTGGATGCCTTCTCCAGTTCACCGCCTTTCATTATATCGGATTCCATGTCCTTGATGTCCCTCTCCAGCTTCTTTACATCAACGCCAAGCTTCAGCTTCCTGTCAAGGACCTTGATAATTTCCTTTGCCCCCCTGATCCCAAGATACATAGGGTGGGCAAGGGTTTCAGCGAGCATTGCAATCCCGCTTATCTTCTGCCTTTCGGCCAGCCCCACAAGCAGGCCTGAAACGCCGACGATTGGCCCGACAACTCCATAGAGCTTGGGGCTTGCACCTGTGCCATCTGTGTATTTCCTGACAATTTCCTTGCTGTTTCCGGTGCAATAGACCTTTGGCGTCTTGGATATTGTTGAAAGGCCTATGCCTCCAAGAGTTATGATTTCCCTGCATTTCATCTGCCTGCACATCCCAATAACAGTCTCGCAGAATTCATATGATGATTCCTCATTGGTTGGCTGAATGTCTCCGGCAAGCAAAAGCAGATCCCTTTTGCCTTTCCCCATTTTTTTATAATAGAGCTCTATAGTCGGAAGCTCAATAAGGCTTTCCTCATTGACAAATACAGAATTTGGAAGCCCATGGGAAAAAAACCTGCAAATTTTCACAGTCTTGGACTCTGCAATAACAAAATCAACAGCAACTTTGCCGACATTCCCTATGCCGGGCAGTCCTTCAACCAGTATTGGGTTGTTTAGGACAGGGAATTTTTTCACAAATTTTTCGATTTTCCAGGCCATGCAATGCAAAAAGTCATGGGCATTTAAATAACTTATTATCCCAGGATTCCACAATTCCCTCTGGCCCCAAATCCAGATGATATTAATTCGAATCCCGGCACAGAATTAAAGCAGCCCTTCAGACTGCCACTTTTCCAGCTTGGCCTTTCTCCTGTATTCGCCATAATGGTCGTCGGGAGAGTATTTTGCAGGCTTTGGGTTTGCTGTTGGCACGGGCGCATGGCCGTTGCTGCAAGCATCTTCCATGGAATAATTTCCACATTCAGGGCATTTCAGGATGTGCCTCATTTTTCATCCCTAAAAAATTCACCGATTCCGCCTTTTTTCTGCATCCCTTCAACAGCTGTCTCAATTGCCTTGCCCAGTATCCTTTCAGCAGTCTTGTAATCAGGCGCCTTTACAACCAGATTGTACTTTCCGCCCCCGGCATAGCTCATGGTAATCCTATCAATATCAGTGTTTCTTGTCTCAATCAGGACTTTTTTTACAATTTCAATGCCGTTGCCTTCGAAGCTGGCCAGGCTGAGCTTTCCGCTTATCTGGACTTCAGATGGCTTTATCCTTGTTTTTACGGTTTCCACCAAGGCCAGCGCAACATCTGCCGGCAGCTCAAAAGCCCTTACAAGGCTTTCATTTTCCGAGAGATCCTCCAAAAACGCATAAAGGTTAGCGTATTTGAGGAGTATTTTCTTGCTGATAAAATCATACAGGTCCTCTGTTTTCTTGCCAAGCCGCTTTGCAACATGCTCAACGATTTTCTCTGCCTTCTGCATCTGCTTTATCTGGTTTATCTTTGCCCTTTTTTGCGTCTCTGTAACCCTTCGCAGGGACAAGTCAATGTTTCCCCGCTCAAGATAAACCCTGAGAACCTTGCAGACTACAACCTTGCCTTCCTTGACATAGTCCCTTATATTCCTAATCCTTCCGGGCGATACTTCAGAAATATGGATCATTCCGGTCTTGCCGTATTCATCCAAATTTGCAAATACAGAATGGTGCTGAACACTGGTAACAGTGCAAAGGACAAGTTCGTCCTCCTGCGGGTAACCCTGCTTCTTGTACAGCATTTACTCAAGGACCTCCAGAATTCTGGCGTCAATCGAAGCCTTGCCTCCTGTTGGCCTGGCCAAAACCTTGCCACAGACCAGGCATTTTACTTCCATTGACGCTTTTCCAAACACCACTTGCTCGTTCTTGCACTTGGTGCACCTGACCTTGATGAATTTTGAGTAATGCTCCTTGATTTTCATTTTGGCACCTTCATATTTTTTTGTTTTGTCCGGCGGCGGGATGGTCGCTTCCACTGGATTTACTTGAACTCAACCCTTTTGGCCCTAATCCCATACCTTTGGTTGTGCATCTTGTTGCACTTAGTGCACGTGTATCTCAAATCTGTCTTCTTTGTGACTTTTTTCCCAGTCATTTTCCAGCTTGTAACTGCCGGCTTTGAATACCTTCCGAGGTTGCCAGTGCCCCTGGCCCTTCCCCTCAACCTGGCCCTCACCTTGGAGCCATAGCTCATGCTTCTCGGGCTTTTTTTCTTTGTCAGGGTTATTTTATGCTCGGTATGCTTCTTGCAATACGGGCAGTATTTTTTCCTGGTCTTGGGCAATTTCATGCCCCTATGGAAAAGATGCCCATTTAAAAGCCTTTTCTTTGCTTATGCAGGGCGGAAGCCCCCCGCGGGCTGCTGTTAGAATGACTAGCTATTGGACTCTATGTTCTCTGCCCTGCCTTTCCTGACAAGAATATCAGCAATTGCCTTTGGCAGGTGGGCAATATCCTCTGGCTCAAAAGGGCCATAAACTTCAAGCTCCTTTCCCACAAACTTGGGCACATGGCTTGTGAACCTGATTGTGGCCTTGATGCTTTCTATAAGCATTGCATCATTTGCCTGGCCCGGCTTTGAAATTTCAACAACATGGGTGGCTTTTATGGCTGTTTCATTAGCCTCTGCTTTGGGCATAGCTTCTTTCCTCTCGCTGGCCATTTCCTGGCCGCCCTTGCTTGCAGCCCGGGATTCAGATTGCTTTTCCACAGCAGCCGCCCTGGTCATGACCGGATAGCTCAGGCTCAGCACATTGTTCAAAACCCCGTTCCTGAACATGTTGAACTCGCCTACCAATGAGTCAAAAAGCAGTCTTTCCTCTTTCAGCACATTTGCGGTGTTTATCAGGCTTGACCCTGTCCTGGACTTGAACATGGACATTTCGACCAGCTTTCTTTCCCGCCTTTCGTACAATTCCTTGATTATTTTCCTGACATTTTCCAGCTGGGACTTTGTCTTATCCTTTTCATCTGAGAAAAACACATTGCCGTCATCCGGCTTTTTCATGATTGCTTCCTTTTCGCGCAGGTAATTCACAATGTCCTGGTAGAAAGTCTCCTGCAACGGCTGAAGCTCTTCCCTGTTCTTTTCCCGCCTGAGAAGCTCAAAAAGCGTGTCATATGTAATATTAATTTCCTTGTCAGCCATTCCATAACCCCCTGATTCGAATAAACCCCTGATATATTTAAATCTTAGCTAGATGCAGGCAGCATGCCTGCCGCAATTGAATTCGCGCCCTGATTTGCCCATGTCAAATCAGGGTTTATTTTTCTCCCCCTCAGCTAGAGCATGGGAGAAAAATAAAGTCGTTGGAACAACGACCGCGAATTGCCCCAGGAATTGTCATGGCAAACTCCCATAATCCTATCTTTTGTCGGAAAAACTAACCTTTTTAATTGCACCTAGCCTTGTGCAACACATGGCAGAATTAAGCTTTGAAACATTGACATTCAGCGGGTCAGGGGAAAACATCGAATGCACATTCCTCAAGCTATTTTCATTTGAAATTGCCAAAGACGATTTGAAAAGGATAGGGGATTTTTCCTTAACATCCAGCAGGTCCATCTTATTTCCCAAAACAAGCCAGGAACAGGCTGACCGAAAATTCGGGCTATTGCTGTCTGCAGGGTTTTCCAGGCTTAGGAACAAGCTTTCCAAAAAGCCGGCTGTTTACCTGCACCGGAATTCAGGCATTCCGCTGATCGGGAGCTTATTTATTGGAATATCTGACAAGAATGTGTCAACAATAGAAGTCAAGCCAATCACAAGCTGCAACACTGACTGCATTTTCTGTTCTGTTGACCTCACAAGGAGGGCTACAGATTTCGTGGTTGAAAAGGAATACATGCTGCAGGAAGTCAAAAAGCTGGTGGATTACAAAGGGAGTGATTATATCGAGATAAATGTCAATCCCCATGGCGAGCCAACATTGTATGCTGACTTACCGGGCCTTGTCAAGGGCCTTCGCGCAATCCCTCAAATAAAGGACGTTTCCATGAATACCAATGCCACCCTGCTTACACAAAAGCTGATGGACGACCTAATTGATGCCGGCATGACGCGGTTCAATGTGTCTTTGCACTCCCTTAACCCTGAAAAGAGCAAATTCCTGTTCAATTCCAAGACCTATAACATCGAAAGGGTAAAGGAAAGCTGCAAATACCTTGCCAGGAGAGGCGTTTTACTATTGGCGCCAGTCTGGGTGCCCGGCCACAATGACGCAGACATGGATGAGCTTATTGAGTTTGCCAAGGTAATAAATGCGCCCATAAGGATCCAGAACTACCAAATCCACACGTTGGGGAAAAAGGTCAAAAAGACCAAGGAAAAGCACTGGGACCAGTTTTTTGAGGAAATCAAGGCCATGGAGCAAAAGCACGGGGTTTCAATCAGCGGAGTCTTTCCTGGATTTGTCCTGAAGCCAACGAAGAAGCTTGAAATGCCGTTCAAGCTCGGGGACATTGCCACGGCAAGGCTGGCGTGCCCGGCTGAATTTAAGGGCGATATGCTGGCGGTCTGCAAGGACAGGGTCATATCTGTCCAAGGCTGCGGAAGGGCGTCAGGCACGGTTAAATTAAGGATTACAAGGGCAAAGAACAATACTTTTTTCGGTGAGCTCGTCAAATAGATTTCTAAATAAGCTGTTTAGAATCGAGAAGAATAAGATAAAAAAAATAAAAAATAAAGGAAATTTCATTCCCTTATTTATGCGGTCTCCGTCTCGTCAACCATTGTTGTGTCTTCAGCAACAGCTTCAGGCATAGCAACAGTTGGAGTGCTGGTGACTGTTGTCACAACTACCTCTGCTCCCTTCAGGTCAGCAGCATAGTCCTTGTAATTTGCGACTACCTGTGATGCCCTTCTGGTATCAACTGCAGTTGCTCCAGCTACAACCATTGCAACCTTGCCAGGTGCATGCTCGTAAAGCTTAATCATTGCTTTACCGGGTTCGAAGCCTTCAGCGCAATTCGCTGATGTGACTCCCATGACCTGCCTGGCCGCGCTGTTTGCGCATGGCCCACCAACCAAGATCAAATTGCTTGCGCTTGGCGTGGTGATTTCGGATGCAAGCTTAACTGCACCGACGTCGATTTTCTGTACGACTTCTGTTACGAGGCCGCCAGAGCTTCCTTCGGTGGAGGTTGTTGCTCCGCTTGTTATGTAGACCAACACTTCAGCCTGGTTGTCCGGATATGTGAACTCGAAGGTAGGCTGGTCTGAGTTTGTGTAGTCATACTGACCCCAAACACCAAAGTAAGACCATCCTTCATAGATGTCCTTACCATCCAGCTTCTCCATGTTCGTATCCAAACTGCCAAACCTGACACCTGCTGTAATTGTGTCCAACCCATTTGTGGTCGGGGAGTTCAATTTCAGCTTATCGTTGGCTGCATCCCAAGTCAGGGTCCAGTTGATTGACTCCTGCCATGTGTTGGCACTTGATCCAGGCGGCATATTCTCTGACTTCTCTGTTACGAAGTTTGAGAAGTTTGCTGACTGGTTCACTGTTGTGCCGTTTGGCTGAAGTTGGAGATATCCATCTGAACCAGAATATCTGGTATAGATCCTGTTGGCAACATCTGTGCTTGTGGCAAGTGCTGACGCGGAATCTCCGTCTCCATTCAAGTCTGCCCTCATTGTGGCAGTTGAACCTGACCCGACGAAATACATTGTGTATGCAGTTCCGTCAATGGTGACCTGTGTAGCGTTGTTGATCTCCCATGTGCTGCCGCCTGACATCATGTCCTTGACTTTCAGGGTGTTATCGTTTGTGTTAACACTCTTGAACTGCATGATGTGCGTCTTCTGCGTTGCTGATGGGCTTAACAAGAAGTAATCCTCGTCAGCAATTGTTTCTGACTCGTTGACGTGCAGCTGCTTGTAGGTTGATCCGTCCCAGTCGCCCAATAAGACATTTGGTGCTGTGTCTGACATCGCACTCCAGATTGGTATGTTATAAGCGTCACCATTCCTGTTGGTGAATCTTAAGTTGTACCTTGTTGTGCTGTCTGGCTCAACTTTCAATGTCTCTGTGGTGCCTGTTGACAGTCCCTTGAACTCAAGGTCAAAGCCATTGAAGATCACGTTTCCAGTTTCGCCTTCCTCTTCATCAGCGCTTGCTGAGAGAGAACCGCCCACTGGCACGTAAAGGTTGCTTGATGGCTCGTACTTGAACCTCAATTCACTGACCTTTACGGTTGTGTCTCCTGTTGCAATGATGTCTGCATTGACGTTGTTCAGGTCCTCATTTCCAACCTGGACTGTTGCTCCCCAGTTTGAAGTTGTTGCAGATGCATCCACAATCTTCACTTTCTGTGCACCGAGTGAGAACTGGACCTTGTCGCCTCCAGTTGTTTCTCCTGCATAGTTCTGTGACAGGATGTCCCTTACACCAACCTCTGTTCCATCGGCAAGCCTGTAGGTTTCGCCTTCCAGGAGCTTGTCTGTGGTTTCACCATTTACGGTGAAGAGGGCTTCAGTTGTTGAAATGTATGTCACAGTGACATCATAGTCCTTACCCTTGATGGTGTAGGTCTTTGAAGAACCTTCAGCAAGGATGTCTGTGACTGCGCCAGAGAACAGTGTCAAGGTTATTCCCGCGCTTCCGTTTGTGGCGGTTACAATGGAATAGTCCTTGCCAAACAGCTGTATGGCTTTGTCCCTGAAGTCTTTTAGATTGTTGCTTGAGTCGTGCTCGCTTTCCATTCCAGGTGTGAATGAAACCCTGTATGTATAGGCAGGCTGGCCGCTGAAAAATTTCAGATAAAGGGCCGGATCCTCTGACTGGTCGCTGTCCTTGTAATATACAATGGATGCGTTGTCAGCCAAGTCTACGCTCTGCGTATATGTAAAGGTTCCTCTGCTGTTCTGGAATGATCCGTCTGCCAGAGCTGCCAAATCACCGGAATCGACTGTTGTCATTCCTGCGTCATTCAGGCCTTCTCCGAACTCCAAGAAGTTGGATGATGTGCCAATCTTCTTAGCATCGCCTTCGACATCGACTACTACGCCGCCTGTCTCAACGACCTTTTTCTTGACGGATGCTGCCTGCAGGCTGGTTGCAATATTGGTAATACCAATAATGTCCTCTGCGGCTGCATTGTCGCCGACACCCAACACACCATCAAATACGCCGTCCTTGATGAACAACGGACTTGGGTAGTTAGCCAAATCGGCGGCTGCCATGGCTCCGAACATTGTAGCGCCCAACATTGCAGCGCCTGTGCTCAAGGCCATGATTCGCTTTATTGCCTTTCTTACTTTCATTTGCATAACACCTCCGTGTTATATCTCTTAGGCTATCCTTTTTTAGGCTATTTTTCTTATTTGGGTAGCGAACCTCTGTTCGTTCCAAATCATGTCTTTCATTCGTTACTGCTTCAGCTCTATTGTTATCTCTAGTGACATAGCTACGTTTAGCTACGTCTTAGCACATAAATCAGATTGGGTTTATAAATGTTTCGACCGGCCATGCGTTGAATTGGCAATCCCATGTGTAGAATTGGCAAGCTGGCGCCTCCCTGGCTCAATCATGGCGCCTATCACTCCTAAATAATAAATCCAGCTATGGCATTTCTTCATATATCCCCTTCTTGTTTTTATGTATGAATATTAAGTTATATGGCAATCCAGCCCATTTGAATACTGTTTCCATATATGCTTATTGGGCATCTTTGGGCCCTTCCCCACACCTCAACAGGAAAAGCCTGTCTGTTGCCAGCTGTTTTGCAAAATAGCTGGGCAGGTAATATTCAAAGTTCTCAAGGATTGTGCAATTGGCAGCATCCAGGTAATCTGCACCCGCCTGGTTGTTAAGCATGAACTCATTGCTTTTCCGCAATACAATATATACTACACCGGCCTCTTTAAGCGCTTGCATTTCCTTGGCCATTTCTATATTACCTGTTTCAAACCTCAATGGATTGGTATCAACATTGTTTCCTACGATGCGGCTGCCTTGCCGCAAGGCCAGAATGGGGGCAAAAAGGTAATCCCCATATATTGCATCTTCTGATGAAACATGCTGTTCAAGCCTGGCCAGATCCCCCTGCCCCTTTCCGCCAAATGTATTATCCATGGACCAATTATATTGGGATGCTGCAAACGCAATGTTTGCCAGAAACAGGATAGCCATTGCCCAAAATGCAATTTTCATGCCAGCCTTAAGCCTACTGGCAATAGCCGCAATTCCTGCCGCGCCCAGCAGTGCAAGGAACGGGAATGCACCAAAGAAGTAATATGGGAACCAGCGCTTGAGCAAAAGCAAGTAAACGGCATATACGGCAATGAGGGTTACATATGGAAACAATCCTCTGTTTTGACTTGAGTCTGCTGATGTTTTTCTATCCCTTATGGCAATCCCCAGAGCCGCACCTATGAAAACCAGGAAGTTGAACTTTGCCATCATCCAAAACAAGCCGAGCTTAATCCCGCTTACAGGAGCAGCTGCTTTCTGCAGGTGATAGGCAATTACCTGGTCATAGTATGAGCTTCCTGGCATTGCCAGGAAAAGCAATGAAATAAGCCCGAAAGTCGCAAGGAACCCGATTAAATAAAAGGCAAATCTCCTGACTTTCAACCTTAATTTTGAAAAAGAAATTTCTATCATGGCAACCACTGCCAGGCCAATTGCCACTGGAATGGCATGCATTGTGAAAAGAGCTGCAAGCCCAGCCAGAATCCCGGAAAGCAATGCCATATAATTGTTGCCATCAATTTTTCCCTGCAGCAGATAGTATAATCCTGCAACGCTTAGCATAACTGTCCAGGCCATGCCAATATTTCCAGCAGAAATCCTAAGGGTCTCATATGTCATCAGGAACAGGCCAGAACCCAATAGGCCAATGCCATCTCCAATATGCTTTTCCCCTATTTTGTAGATGTACCATGCACTGGCAAGCACAGCAAATAACGATAACAGCTTGAATGCCCATAACCTGAACCCAAATATGGCATAAATCAATGCATCAAGATAAACTTCGCCAGGCGGATGCGAAAAGAAAAAATCCCTGTAAGGCATGCTGCCTTCTGTTATTAAGCGCCCCATATAAATATATATGTTCTGGTCGCTGAACTCAAGGCCAAAACCATTGATGGAAACAATAGAAAATATAAGCCCGAACACTATGAATATGTAGAATGCCAATTGATTGCCAGCCTTTCTGCCATTCCCTTTTGCCATTGCCGCGCCTAGCTGAATTCGATCTCATCCTTATACTTTGGATTGAGCTTGATGGCTGTTGCAAAGCACAAAGCTGCTTCTTCCTTCCTGTCAAGCTTGTCCAGGGTCAGGCCTAAATTCTTGTAAGCAGCAGCATAATCCTGCTTGAGCTCTATGGCTTTCATAAAAAGCAATATTGCATCCTCATGCTTCCCAAGCTTCCCATATATCACGCCCAGGTTATTGAAAGCATCGCAGCTTTGCGTGTTGAGGTTCACTGCCTTGGACAAAAACTTCTTGGCTTCAGCTGCCCTGCCAAGGTTTAAGAACAATGTCCCGAGGTCTGCATAAGCATCTGCATAGTCTGGCCTGGCCTTGATTGCCTGGGCAAAGCTTTCAATTGCCTTCTCATACTGCCTGTTCTGCACAAGCTGCTTCCCCAGCTCATAATGCGCTTTTGCATCTCCTTTCTTTATTTTAGCCTTGCCCAATTTTTCGTAAAGCTCAGCCTTGCCTTGTTTTCTGTCTGACCTTTCCATGCCATAATGGTGTATTGGGATTTTTGAAGGCCTGACTTTGCCCTTTATCTTTTCAATGCTGGGAAGCACTGTCTCATGCACCTCGCCTTCAAATGCAATGCCCCTGTTGTTCCTGAACATCCTGATTATTTGGGCAGGAACCCAGCCGGAATAGCCTTTTGTTTCCTTGGTGCTTTTCTTTACTGGCGTCCAGTCCTTTAGCTTTGAATCATTTGTGTAAGTCTGCTGGGTGAAAATATACGCATCTGTTTCGCTGTCATCAGCAAGCTTCCTGAGCTTCTCCAGGTCAGGCTCTGCAATCGCCTCATCTGCGTCAAGGATTAAAATCCAGTCACCTGCAGCATGCTTAATTGACTCATTTCTTGCTTTTGAGAAATCATCCTGCCATTTTACATCTATAACTTTGGCGCCAAGCTCTTCTGCCAGCTTTTTTGTGTTGTCTTTTGAGCCGGTGTCAGCTACAATGGCGTCGTCAACTGCCCCAAGAACGCTGGAAATTGCTGACTCTATATATTTTTCTTCATCCTTGGCTATCATGCATAAAGATATTGATGCCATGCTGCAAAAAGATTTTACTGATATTTATAACAGTTTGCGTTGAATTTATATATGCCCAAATCATGCAATTGTAATAATTAGTCACTATAGAGTAATAAAAATACTAAGATTTATAAATGGGTCTTTGGTATATCCCCAATATGGGAGAACAACGATTAGGGAATGCACTCGATGCCGGATTTCTAAAATTTGCCGAGCTAGTTGATTCCCTGGCAGTGGATCTCACCGGAAAAAGAAAAATTGTCCAAATTAAAACAGGAAAAAGCCTCAGGGAAATAGTAGGTGAGTATTTCGAGGGAACTGACAGGAACTTTGGGCCTCTGGAACTGGATCCCAATGAATACAGGACTCTACTGGATGAACTTACCAAAACAGCAGCGCACCCATTAAATGTTGTTCAAAAATCAAAAGGCAATTTTCAGGCATGGATGGCATATGAGGATAAGCATAGAGAAAAATCTGAAATGCTCAGAAGGGGAACGAAAAGAGTTGCCAAAATTACAGATGCTGTGATGGGGGGCGTTAATGCAATACAGGCAGTTTACACACTTGAATCATCTCACGGGGTAGAATTTGCGGCACCTCTTGCAATATCTGCGTATCTTCATGCCCGTGATTTTTTTAATAACCAAGGAAAGTTGTCTACAGCGGAAAGAAATTTAGGACTATTCTTTGCATCCCTGCCAGCTCTCGGGCAGGGAGTATATTATATGATAACTGGAGATCAGCAATTCGGTGATTCTGCTCTTTTATACTCTGCCGCGCCGGTAATGATGTTGATTAATGGCACACTTATTCCATTCTTTAAGAGAAATGAATTACTCCCGGATCATTTGTACAACAAATCAAAAAGAATAGCAAGGGCATTGATGATGCCAAAGGATATCAGGGTTCAGTCAAAGAAGTTAGAGAATGTGCTCAAGGAAATTGAAAATTTCAGAGGCATTGAAGAAATCAATTCTGTAATTTATCAGGATCATGTGGCTGATTTTGAAGCCGAGGTAATAAAATACCTGGAAGGTCGATCAGGAATTTCGGATGTCAGGAGGGTTGCAGAAAATATTCACGATGAAAAGACCATTAAGCGAATTAACGCTGCAAGAGGGCACTTTGAATACGCGGTTGCGGAACCAGAGCCAGTGGAAAAAAAGCCAGAAGTGATTATGCATCCAGCTACCTACCAGCTTGCTTTAAATCTCGGTGCTGATGAACAACTTGCCAGAAAAATTGGAAATTCTATTCAGCAGGAAAATGCAGAGCTAACTCGCAACAAATTGCAGGGAATTGTACAATCAAGTTATGAGGCTGTGCTGCAGGCAAATCCAGCTATTCTTCTGCTGAGCGGCAAAGACAGAAAAGCATATTTCAGCTTGCTTTCTGACACATTAGGGAGGGTTCGTTCAGAATTTGGGGATTCTCCATTGGGCATATTTACCCCGGAACAAAATCCAACTGCATTTTCTACTATTGCAGGACTGGGATATCTGAATTCAAGACTAGATGACGTCAAAAGAGAAGGGCGCAGCGATGCAATTGCATCCCCTCCTGACGCAGAATGGATACAAAAACTTGCCAATGATGGCTATACAAACTTTGAATTGGTCAAGGCAATACTGACAGAAGGGTTCAGGCTTGGGCAAAGCAGGCCGAGGATTGGGATGCAGTATTCTGACTTCATCACAATTCGCAGGCAAACAGCCAAGGCAGTAAGTTCAAGGGATATGCAAGAATACAATAATTATTTCAGAAGGTTGATATCTGATGGCGTCATTCTCATGGACAAAGATTACAAGAGTGGCGGCGGGAAGTTCGGTGCATGCCACAGCCTTAATCCGCAGGTCAATGAAATCTTAAGGCCCGGACTGAGGGAATATGTTGCACAGCAGCTTTATGCCAAGGGCACGGCTGCATAATGCACGGGATGGATTAAGTTTTTATAGTGGCTGAATCTTTTTGCTTCTATCAATCTCGAATTGTCCCAGTTCGTACGATTGAGTGAGCTCACTGCATTCGCGGAGGTGCCGGAGCGGCCAAACGGGATGGGCTTAGGACCCATTGGCTTAGTGCCTACGCAGGTTCGAATCCTGTCCTCCGCATTCTTAATTCTCAGTTTATAGACGAGAAAATCCAAAAGTCAGACATTAATTGACAAAGCTTTTTAAACTTTGAAGTAGTTACTTTACCGATGAACCAACCTAAGTTTATTTACAAATTTGAAAATCATTTCTCACCAGTTCATCTTATCGATAGTCATGAAACTAAAATGAGATTTGACATATTTGGTTTAAGTGGCATCTGGGATTCAACGGAGTTAAGTAACTTTATTATGGTTGATACGCCAGGACAATCAAGTCATATTGAACCTGCAAGTTTAGAATTGATTGGTTCGGTTTACCTTGGCCCAAGAAAATTTATTATGAAACGAGCGGCCGAATATGGTAATCGGGAAGTTGTTCAGATTTCAGATTATCGTGAGATTTTATCAGAACTTATCAATGAAACATCAGAAATAGCTACAAATGGCAATTATGCTTATTACAGTTTAATGACCACTACTCAAAGATTAGGTAAAACATCAGAACAGGAAAGTCAGTTTCTTTTGCACCCTACAGCGCAGTTATATATTCAAAAAACCAATTCTTGATTTCATGGAGATTTCAATTCCCTTTCAGAAACATTTAAATATCAAGCTGCCTAAGAGAATAATATGTCAGACACAATAACAATACCAAGAACTGAATATGACAATCTCAGGAAGAAGGCCGAAATAGCAGATGATATTATCTTGCAGCTTGAAAGCAGTTTAAGAGACGCTGAAGCCGGAAGAGTAAAAAGAGTTGCCTAAACAGATTCAATTATTTTTCTGTATCTATCTTTATTGGCAATTATATGATTAATAATCTGCTGCTGTTCCTTCTTTGAGCCGAAAGAGACAAGCAAGATTTTGGAGATATCTGTGTATATCAGGTAATACATTCTTTTGTTTCCAAATTTCTTCTCCCTAAACCAGTCAAACCTGAGAGGCTTCCCAGTTTTTGGATTTTCAATCAGCTGCTGCTTGATTTTATCAACCCACTCCTGCTCAGCAGTTTCCATGGCTTCATATAGCTTGGAGAAAGTCTCTGTTTCGAATATCTGATGTGCCATAAGCAAATTGTGTAAAAGGAGGTTTATTAAATTATTCATTCGCCTCTCCTTGGAGGTTACCAAACATTTTATACTCACTATCTACTGAGTTAAGCATAAAGCTAACACAAAGTGTGTGCATAAATGAAACAACGAGTTAGGGATTGCTCCTAACTTTGATTTTGTTTCTTAATGGATGACTGAAAGGTAGAACATCATAAGGGGGTAGCATATCTTGAGCATCAAATCCACATTCAGGACAAATCATGTATGCCTTTTCATCGTCTGCTTTTTGTTCCCAGCCACACTTTGGGCAAAATTGATTTGTCATATGCCGTAATAAAAAGATGTCTTATTTAACTTTTTGCCCAAAAAGTCCTCATCCTGCCCAAATAGTCGGACTTTTTATAGATTTCTTGGGCAAAGCCTATTTTTAGATAAAAAGTAACTGTATACCAACAGTGTACGCAATTGAAGAAAACAGTCAATGACAAGCTAACCATAAACCTATACGACTTGGATTGATGCATTCAATCCTTCTGACGCTTATGCTCTTCGCCCTTTTCTTCCTTTTGTTTCCTTTTCCTTGATTTTCTCCTGTAAATCAGATAGCCAATGCCTGCGAGAATGGCAATCAGGATGACCCAGTCCCATGGGATTGGGTGGGTTGTAAAGAATGAAAGCCCTTCAGGCGGGACCAGCTCTTTTTCATACGGGGCTTCGACCACGCTTGGCGTTGCCGCGAAATCAAGCGTTGCATAAAGCTTCTGCATCTCTGACTTTCCCTCAGCCAGTCTGCTTATCGGGCCGTACATTGTAAGAAGATAAGTGTGGTCCTTGTACGGGTAGCGGCTGAAAATGAAAAAGACTTCTTTGTTCGCAATGACTGCCTCCTCAATATCGCCAATCTTTCCAGTGCTTTCAATCTTGCCTTCGATCGACAGGGCGAATTCCTCAGTCCCAACCAATTGGCTCTGGCTGGCCTTTATATCCAGATACAAGTCATTTCCTTTCACAAATTGCTGGCTCGCGCTGTTCTGCTCATAGATATCCCAGCCCGGCAGCTCAAAAATAAGGTACGCCTGCTGGTAGGCTGAGGCAGGCGCCATCAGCATAACCATTGCAATTATCAGGATGTGTATTTTGCAACCCATTTTCCCACCCACAGGAGCAAGTTTTCCTTTAGTCCCCCGCTCACCTCTATCTTGCCGTTGTTCCAGGCTTCCTTCAATCTCATCTCGCCTGAAGCGAGCTTAAGGAATGTTTCCTTGTCAATTGTGACTTTGTATGTCGCAGGCTTTGCTGTGCCGATATTCACGTCTGTCAAAGCGTAGCTTTCCAATGCGAAGTATGCCTTAAAGTCTGTATCCTTGTCATTGTAATTTCCAAGGCCCGGCACGATTATCTGCACTGTATTATATTTTCCATCAATCAATTTATCGAAAAAAACATATGCCCCCCTGCCCCGCAGGTCCTGCAGAAGGGTGGATATCCAACCCTCATCCTTTGCCTCCTTTTCATTTTCCGCTTTGATTGCCTGGCCGTATGCTTCCGACTGGCCAACGGCGATATCAGCGCTCATCTGCTCAGCGCTCTTCAGGTTTTCAATGGCTATTGATTTGATTGCCTTGAGCCACTCGCCGTCCCTCTTGTCATGGTTTATCTCTTCCACAATTGCCATGAGCTTGTCCATTGTCTCAGGCTGGCTGGCCATGTCCATGTGGCCATAATTCACAGATTCTGTGCTTGTTGCCCTGTCCCATTGGAAGCCTTTCTTGTGCACGGTCTCGTCGCCTTCAAGGGAATCGACCCTGACAAATCTCCTGGCAGTGAACTGGAATGGAAAGGCCAATGGCATGCTTAATCCATCAGGCCCTGTTATCATCTGGTCGGTGTCATAAGTCTCGTAAGATGTGAAAATCTCGTCCTTGACAACAAACTGCTGGGTCGTATTCTTATTGTCGCCATGAATTATCGCAATCCTTATGGAATCATCAACCTTAAGATTGTCGAATTTCTGGCGAAATGCCTTTGTCTGTGCATAGATTCCCTTGCTCAGCCCTGAATATTTTTGCTCGAGGAATTTTGTGACCTCCCCCTGGCTTGTTATTCCTGCATCCCTCATCTCAGCAAAATCCTGGCTCGGTATGTGCCTTGCCTGCTGGTAATTTATCCCTTTAAGGAATGTTTCATCAAGCGAGACCAGGCTGCCGTCTTTTGTTGTGAACTCGTGGTTAGGCGAAAGATGGAACACACCTGGCCAGTTGTGGCCAATTTCCCAGACATGGTTGATTGTAATTAATGCCGTTGCATCGAAATTATACCCCTCTGTCAATGACTGGAAGCCGCGGGGCGCGCCATTAAGCGGGCTTGACAGGAAAATAACACCTGCAACCTTGTCGGGATTTTCAGCTGCATACATCTTTGCCTGCAGCCCCCCCATGCTGTGCGCAACAAGAATCACCTTGTCTGATTTTGTCTCCTTCAATACCTCCTTCACTTTTTTATCAAGGCTTTTTTCAATCTTGTAGAGCTGGTCATCAGTAGGGAGCCTGAAATCATAGGGGTGGTCAAAATATGCCTTGCCCTGGTAGGTCAGGCCGCCCACGTAGCCGTTGAAAGTGTAGGGGGTCTTGGTGTTCATGTAATCGTAGAATCCTGTATAAATTTTTTTGAAGCCCCAAACAGTCCTCAGGACATACTTGGGCTCAATGTCAGAGCCCTCTATCACTGGCGTTTTCCCATCATCCTTCAATGCCAGCTCCATCCTGTCTTCCTGGGGATTTCCTGGCCAGAGATTGTCTGCCATGGTCCAGCGGTTGTTGTCATCCAGTGCTGACCCCATAATGCCAGGAACGAAAATTATCGGGGAATGGTAAGGAGCTTTTGCCTCATAGCCAAAGCCCTGCACATAGAGTGCACTGGCTCCTTGCACCATAAGAAGAAATAACACAACTAAAATTATCCCCCTCATTTCAAAATCCTATACCTAATCCTATTTAAATATTGGTTTTTCAAGAAGAGGATTTACATATATTTTGAAACATCCCCAGAAATTCTATTTCTGCCTGCTCCTGATTGACTTTCCTGTCTGCCAGCCCCAGCTTCTTACCCTGGCCGAATTCCCATAGCCGCAGCTTGCGCAGGTCTTCCTGTTCACATGGTAGGAATGCCTTCCGCATCTCCTGCAGCGTATATGGCTGCCAGACTTGTTGTGCTTACCCTTTGAAGGCGTTCCTTTCATGCTTCATCACATCACGCGTAGCAGGCTGCATTTTTATAACGGCTGCTTAATCGGAAGATATCACTGTTATTGTGTCTCCCCTTAAGAAGACTGAGTTGAGCTTGCGTTTTATCTCGCCGTCAATTCTCTCTTCACAATCCTCAAGAACCACATTGATATGGATGTCAAAAGCTTTTAGCTTCCCAACATACTGCCTGCCGTTCTTCAATTCAACCAATACTCTTTTGTCTCTCGCTCTGTTCAATGTGTCCAAAGGCCTTGATAATTCTGGCATATAAAACACCCCTCATCAAATCAAAAATTTTGAATATTTCCAAGTTATTATATTTGCTTTATAAAGTTTAGCTTTCAATATTCTTCGGATTCAGGCGGACGCCCGGTGCCTCCAATCACAAACCTTTAAAAATACCCTATTTTTCCAATAGGCTATGGTTATTACACAGACAAAAAGCAGGAGAACGCCGAGCGGCGGAATCTATCAAAATTATCGAAAGCTGCGGCAGTATGAAACAGGCAGCATGCCGACCCTGACCAAGATTGGAAAGACAAAGCTCAAGCAGGAAAAGACAACTGGCGGGAATGTCAGGACAAAACTGCTGACAGCAGACATTGCGAATGTCCTCGACCCAAAGACAAAGAAATTCCACAAGGCAAAGATTGAGACTGTGGTTGAGAACCCGGCGAACAGGCATTACGTCAGGCGAAACATAATCACCAAAGGCACAATTATCCAGACAGACAAGGGCAAGGCAAGGGTCACATCAAGGCCTGGCCAGACCGGGACTGTAAATGCTGTTCTTATGCAATAGCCGTTCTTATGCATAAATAGGGGGCTGGGCATTCTATCAATTTTCTATAATTTTTTCTCGACATAAGCCTGATTTCCATTCAATCCCCCCATAACTTTTGTCACTTTGGAATAGCTATTTAAATCAGGAACCATGGCTACTGCCCGTGGAAGACACTCTGACCAGAAGCCATATCAGGAACTTAATTAACGGCGATAGTTTCAGGCCCATACCCATTTTTCCCATCAGCCCGCGCTATTATGCAATGGTGTTCCCGAATCGTGCTTACCTGCTTCTATCCCATGAACTCATTTCAGATTGGCAAATTCAGTTCCCAAGCGAAAAAAAACGGCGCATTGGGCAATGGTCGCGGGGCATGACTGAGCAGGAGCATGAGCCGCTTTTCCCAATACCTGATGAGCATCTGGAAATTTTGGGCAGCCCAAAAGCCCTTGAGGAGAAAATCAGGCAGGGAATAAGGAATATGCACGGCAGCTACAAGATGTGGGACAATGCCTGGCACCAGGTTGTTTCCGAAGCCACCATCAATGGGCCCAATGTCTACGGCGTGGTGGATTCCAAGAGAAGCAGGAGCATGCGAGCAAGGAAGGAAATGAGGGGGCATATGCATGACCCTGGGTTTGCCAACGCATTCATCGAGCATGGAAAATTTCCTGACAACCTCAAGTCATTCTCAACTTCGCCTGATTTCGCATTTACAACCAGGAAAACAGGCACGACCCTGGATTACAAGGATGCCACCCTATGCACGCTCCTGCATTATGTTGAAAAAGTGACGCAGGGCGATCCGCGCGATTATGCCCGGAACGGATTGCTGATTTCGCATCCCCCTCCAAAAAATTCAGAGCTGGCCATACTTTATGACAACCAGAATCCTGGCAATTCTGCCTTGGCGCAGGAAGCCATTTATGCCCGGTTTGGACTCGACAAATCATTGTACGCCCTGGACAGGAGACTGTTCAGGCACAGGGAAGCGCTGAGGGCATGGGCGCAACACTATCTGGATAACGACCCAAGCATTCATTTTGCTGTTGTCCGGCAGGCGCTGAAGGAGCGCGATGCTGTTGCACTGGCCAGGCCAGACGCAGCCAAAAAAATAGCAGAAAGGAAATACGCCTCAAGGCTGATCCACCAGCACCTTTCGGGCATGGACATGAGAAAAGTCGGCAATGTTGTGATGTTTGCCGGCACGCCGTATGAAACAGTGGGGGTAAGGTTTGAAAACAGGCTTGAATATGCAGAAGTGGCCCTTCTTGGCGCAATGGAGGACGATGTGTACCTTGTTGTCCAGGGGCAAAGGACATTTGCCAGGAGAAATCTCACTGATGACGGCCATGAGGTGTATGACGGGAAGCATCCAATTGCCTTCCTCTCCACCAGGAATTCCGATATGCCGCTCAATATCATGAATGACAGCACAAAAACAAGGTCGCCGGCGCGCATCCAGATCGTCGGCAATTTCAACTATACCACGGAACATAAAAGAATGTACAGGCAGCTTCTTGAGAAGCATGCAGGCGACAGGAAGGAACGGCTGATTAGGGATTTAAGGCTTTGAAACAGCATTTTCTTTGGCTGAATTATTTTTCTCATCCATCATTTCCTTGAGCCTGACCTCGCCAAGCGGCTCATCATCCCTGGCAATCCTGAAGCTGGCTTTCATCTCCGGCCAAAACTCCCTGTTGTAAACCATATTTATTATTGCAATGGTCACCATCGCAATCAAGGCGCCTATGCCTGCAGCAAGCATATCCTTTTGCGCATCCCAGATGTCGCCCTGCGCGCCCAGAAACGCAATGCCTGCTGCTGAGCCAACGCTTGACGCTGCAAGCCATTCCACGATTTCATAAATCGCTGAGAATGAAAGGGTAAGGTCAAGCGGCAGATAATACCCCCAAAATCCCCTTGCCCTTGCCAGCCTCACAAAAACTTCACGGACTGGATAGGCCAGCAGAAAACCAAATGAGAAATGCACAAGGCGGTCATACATGTTTCTTGTTGCGCCAAACCAATTTTGCAGGACATAGCCAAAGGGCACTTCAGCATAGGTGTAATGCGAGCCAATGACGTGCAAAACCATGAAGACAGTAATCACTGTGTAGGAAACATTGGAGAGCCTGAAATATATCCCAGTAAGGATGATTATCGGCACAAAAAAGAAAACAAGGTAATTTTCAAGGAGCCAGTCATCCGGATAAATAGGGTTGACAGCTGCCCACAGCCAAAAGCCAAAGAATACGACAAAAAGAAATATCCTGTAGATTGTCCCTTTTTTCATGCCAGCAGCCTTGCCGTGGAATTTGCATAGATTATTATAAATATTTTGTTATTTACGCTCATGAGGAGCAAAAGTGGCAAAATCATTGCACTATACAACTCTTTGCTGAAAAGGCATGGCAGGCAGGGCTGGTGGCCAATCAATGGAAAATACCATCCAAATAATTATTCTCAGCCGCGAAATGAACAGGAAAGGCTGGAAATTTGCGTCGGTGCAATACTCACGCAAAATACTTCATGGAAAAATGTGGAAAAGGCGCTGAATGAGCTCAGAAAAAATAAGATTTTGTCAAGAAAGGGAATTTTGAAAGCCCCGACCAGGAAACTCGCGAAAATAATCAGGTCATCAGGATACCACAACCAAAAAGCCAGGAAATTGAAAATTTTTGCGGCATACATTGGTAGCATTAACAGGGAGAATCTTCTTTCACTGTGGGGAATTGGCCCGGAAACTGCTGATTCAATCCTGCTCTACGCATACAAGAAGCCTTTCTTTGTGATTGACAGCTACACAAAAAGGGTCATGGCTGCGCGTGGCCTGTGCAACCCGCATGCAACGTACGATGAGATGCAGAAAATATTCCACGCCAGCCTGCCAAAGGACTACAAACTCTACAATGAGTTCCATGCATTGATTGTGGAGGAAGCGAAACTGGCAAAAAAGGCAGGCATAAAGGATTAGTCTGAAACATAAGCATAAACCACAAGCAAAAAACATAAATAGCCAGGATTCGCCGTAATCCTATGACAATTATCTTTAAATTTTTCAAATCCCCCCGCAGGAAATTAGTGATCGAAGTTGAAAAGAAATTGATAAGCCTCGAGACTCTGCTGCACACCATTTCTGAGGAGGAGGAAGAACTCTTTAGCCTTCGGATAATGTCTGAGCTCCCCGAGCATAACCTGAGAAAAAGAAGCCTGATTTTTCACAGGGTTCAGGCGCTGTCAAATGAAATAATAGCCTCCATCTCAAAATTGCTGATAGTGGAAACTGAATTCAAGGAAGCATTGCGGGACGAAATCAAAAAAAGCGTGTACCAGCCGTCGACCATGGAAAAATGCGAGGAGGTCTTAAGAAAGCTCTTCTTGAAGCTGCACCGGCTTAATGATATCCTAATCAAGCAGAATGAGGATCTTGGGGCGGAGGCCAAAAATTCAAAAGGCAAAAAATCACCAATAATGCCTTCTTTTCAGCTTGCGGGGAAGGATGAGCAGGGGGAATTGTACAAAGACCTGCAGGACACCTTCGAGAAAATACTTCTGAGGATAGTAATCCTGAAATCCCTCGAGGTGGAACACGAGCGCCTCATGGAAACCTGGGACTTGATCAAGAATGGGCATAAGGATGTGAAATGTTCGGCTGAGTTCAGGGCATGCCGCCTGGTCAATCATAACAATGAAAGGGAAATTGAAAAACTGCTCATAAGGGCAAGCAACAACCTGAATGACGCAAGCACCATGGGGGAATTTTTGGTATACCCTGCCAAATTAGGGGGCTATAATGCAGTTTATTATGTGGATAGAAAAATTGTGCATTTTTGTGACATTTTTCACCATAGTGACAACTGGACAATTGCCCTGGCAATGCAGCGGGGAGACAAGCTTAGGAGGAATTACCACGATTTCAACCAGCTTAGGCTGCCCTTAGTTGAATTGTAGGAAAATAAGCTGAATAAGTTCCATGCCAATCATTATCCACTTAATTTTGTATGATCTTAGAAATCCTGTTCTGCATCTTAAGCATCAAGTCCTTTGTGTCGGCCTCAAGATTCAGCCTCAGCAGCGGCTCTGTGTTTGACGGCCTGACATTGAACCACCAGTCACCATACTCAATCTTGATCCCGTCAAGGCGGCTAACATTCCCGTCGTAAAAAATCTTCTCCAGCTCCTTCATCTTGGCTTCCTTGTCCTTGACCTTGAAATTGATTTCGTCTGTCTTGTGGTATTTCCTGAGCGGCGCAACAAGCTCGGAGAGCTTTTTGCCGGACTCTGACATCATCTTCATAATAATCAATGTAGACATGATGGAGCTTTCGCAATACGAATTTTCCCTGTAGTAGAAATGGGCGCTGACTTCGCCTGCAAAGATGGCATTCTCCTTTCTCATCCTTTCCTTGATGTAGGAATGCCCAACCCTGCTCATGATTGCCCTGCCGCCTTCTGCCTCGATGACCTCCTTGACAACCCTGGATGCCCGCAGGTCGTAAAGCACTGCGCTTTTGGGATTGTCCTTGATAAGCCGTTGCGCTATGAGGGCAGTGATAAGGTCGCCTGGCACAGTATTGCCTTTCTCGTCAAGGAACATGCACCTGTCAGCATCGCCGTCCGGCGCAACGCCCAGGTCTGCCTTCTTGATGATAACCTCATCCCTCAAATCCTTCAGGTTTTGCGGAATAAGGGGGTTTGCCTCATGATTTGGAAAATTGCCGTCAAGCTCAGGGTAAAGGCACTGAAAATCACAGTTAATCCTGGAAAAAACAGCGGGAAAGGTAAGGCCGCCCATGCCATTGGCAGTGTCTGCAACAACCTTGAGCCTTTTGAGGCCTTTTGCATATTTTAAGTTAAATTCAATGAAAGCGTCCATAAAGTCCTTTTTGACAATCCTCCCTTTTTTTGCAGAAGGCTTGGCGAAATTATTCTTGGCCACCATCTCGCCCATTTTCTCCAGGCCATTTTCATAGGTGATTGGGCTGGCATTCCTGCCGCAGCATTTCATGCCATTGTATACTCCTGGATTGTGGGAGGCGGTTACCATAAGGGCTGCAGGGTAATCCTTTGCGCAGAAATAAAACATCGGCGTGTCTACAAGGCCGGCATGGACCACATCCGCGCCTTCGTCTGTTATGCCTTTTGCAACTGACTCAAAGAGCGACGGGGAGCTGCTGCGCATGTCGTTCCCCACAAGAACTTCCTTTGCCTTGAGCAGCTTCACAAAGGCACGGCCTATTTTATAGGCAGTTTCCTCATTAAGCTCATTTGGATATATTCCCCTGATGTCATAAGCCTTGAAAATCCCCATGATTAAGCCTCACCCAATATCTTTCCATTCCTTCAGGGCTCTTTCATACCTTTCGATATTGCCAGTATCAAACCATTGCCCAGAAAACGGGTAGCCGTACAATTTTCCCTTTTGCGCCAATTTTGGAAACACATCCTTTTCCAGCATTGTAAAGCCCCTCTTGATCATGCTGATAACCTCTGGCTCAATAATGTAAAATCCTGAGTTGATAAGGTTGCTCGGCGCCTCGTGCTTTTTTGGCTTCTCCACAAACTCAAGAATCCTGGAGCCTGACAATTTCGCCACCCCGTACTGGGTGGGGTCAACCACTGTTGTCAGCGCTATTGTCACCAATGCCTTGTTCTCCTTGTGCACCTTGTACATCTCTTCGATGTTAAGGTCCTTGAGCTCATCGCCATTAGAGACAATAAACGATTCATTGAGGAGATTTTTTGCCAGCCTCAATGGCCCTGCTGTCCCCAGCGGCCTGGTTTCCTCGACATAAGTCAGCCTTATTCCGAATTTCGAGCCGTCGCCATAATGGCTCTTGATCTTGTCCCTCATATGGCCAACTGCCATAACAATGTCCCTGATGTCATATTTCTTGAACAAGTCAAAAAGATGCTCAGTCAGCGTCTTGTTGTGCACCGGAATCAGGGCTTTCGGGATTTCATAAGTTATGGGCCTTAGCCTTGTTCCCTGGCCGCCAGCCAGTATAACCGCCCTGCGCGGGACATTTGCCTTCAGCGCCTTGAGTATCAAAAGCTCCACTGCATGGCTCCTGTTTTTTATCTCAAAGCCATCAACTTTTGCGTCCACATCCTTGAGGACATTCTTGTCCAGGGTAAGCGTGACTCTTTCCTTCATTTTCCTGGCGTTTCAAGAAAGCCGGGTGATATATAAAGATTTCCATTTGTATGATGATGTATGATAATGGAAAGGTATTTAAAGAAGTATCATATTTCGTGTGATATTTTGCATAGTGCCTGGAATTTAAAATGGACAGAAATCTCGCGCTGGAATTTGTAAGGGTGACTGAGGAGGCTGCAATAGCCGCAGCAAGGTGGGTCGGCAAGGGCGACAAGCATTCTGCAGACCAGGCAGCGGTCAACCTGATGAGAAAAAGGTTTGATGGCATTGACATCTCGGGCAAGGTGGTCATTGGCGAAGGGGAAAGGGACGAGGCGCCTATGCTTTTTATCGGGGAGAAAGTCGGCACGGGAAATGGCCCCGGATTTGACATTGCCGTTGACCCGCTTGAATGCACGAACAGCGTTGCGTACGGAAGGCCGAATGCGATTTCAGTCCTGGCCGCAGCGCCGTCTGGAAACCTTCTTGGCGCGCCTGACACCTACATGAACAAGATCGCAGTCGGGCCGCTGGCTGCGGGGAAAGTTGACCTGGATGCAAGGCCGTCAGAAAATATACAGGCGGTTGCCGATGCTCTTGGAAAAGATGCTGATGAGGTGACAGTTGTTGTACTGGACCGCGAAAGGCATGAAAAATTAATCAAGGACATACGCGAGACAGGGGCAAGGATTATCCTGATCCCAGATGGGGACATCAGCGGGGCAATAGCGCCGAGCCTTGAAACGAACAATGCTGACCTTCTGCTTGGCACAGGAGCCGCGCCTGAAGGCGTGATTGCAGCTGCAGCAATAAAATGCCTTGGCGGGGAAATCCAGGGGCGGCTTTCCTTCAGGAACGAGGATGAAAAGAGGCGCGCAAAGGAAATGGGCATCAAGGACCTGGAAAAAAAGTATTCAACAAATGAGCTGGTAAGGGGCGACAATGTCATATTTTCAGCAACGGGCATCTTATCCGGGCTGCTGCTGGACGGGGTTCAATTCACGAGCACCGGAGTCATAACGCATAGCCTTGTCACGCGCTCCAAGTCCGGGACCATAAGATTCATTAAGGCAAACCACAGGATGGACCACAAGGAGCACAAGAAAATAGCAATGCCCAGGTAAAATTATTATACTCCCTCAAAAACTTATTGTCAGGTGATGATAATGGAGAAACCTACACTTGCAAGAAACGAAATAAATGTGCCAGCTGATGTTCCGGCAAAAAGCAAAAAGACATATGTGGACAATTATTATAATGCGACGCACGGCACCGGAAGGCTGATGCTGTTTGCGGGCGACCAAAAAATCGAGCACCTGAATGATGATTTCTACGGTACAGCCGATACTGGCCAGATTCCCCCGGACGACGCGGACCCAGAGCACCTTTTCAGGATAGCATCCAGGGCCACAATAGGGATCTTTGCAAGCCAGCTCGGCCTGATTGCAAAATACGGCCCGGAATACAAGGACATCAATTACATTGTCAAGCTCAATTCAAAATCACATATGGTGAAAACTGACCAGAAGGACCCAAGAAGCATGTCAATGTGGACTGTGCAGGATGCGGTTGACCTAAGGGAAAATGCCGGGCTGAAAATTGTCGGCATTGGCTACACCATCTACCTGGGCAGCGAATATGAAGGCGAAATGCTCAGGGAGGCAGCGCAGGCAATCAAGGCTGCGCATGAAAACGGCATGTTCTCAGTCATATGGATGTACCCGCGCGGCAAGGCCGTGAAGGATGAAAAGGACCCGCACCTTATTGCAGGTGCAACAGGAGTGGCTGCATGCATTGGCGCTGATTTTGTCAAGGTCAATCCTCCAAAAAAAGATGGTGCTGATTCTGCGGAGCTGCTAAAGGAGGCAACACTTTCAGCAGGAAACAGGACAAGGGTTATCTGTGCAGGCGGAAGCAGCGTTGACCCCACCAAATTCCTGGAAACACTTCACAGGCAGATACATATAGGCGGCGTTATGGGCAATGCAACCGGCCGGAACATCCACCAAAAGCCCTTACTGGAGGCAATCCGGCTTTGCAATGCAATCTCGTCAATAACCCTTGGCAATTTCACAGTGGAAAAAGCAATCCAAGTTTATGAAGGCAAGGAAAAATTCGCAATTAAATAGCACAACAAGTGCAACACTGCAGCGCGCAACACTGCAGCGAAAAATTCCAAACCTAGCCTGGCCATGCCGGGATTTCTTTTTAACCATGAGGGCACAATGAGAATCGGCGTAATAAAGGAAATCAAGGACAATGAGAACAGGGTAGGCCTGTCTCCCGAGGGAGCAGCCAGGCTTGTTGCAGAAAATCATGAAGTCCTTGTCCAAGGAAGCGCTGGCGAGGGAAGCGGCTTCTCCGATGAGGATTACGAAAAGGCAGGCGCCAGGATTGCCACAGCTGACGAAGCCTGGTCTTCGGACATTATTGTCAAGGTAAAGGAGCCGATGAATTCGGAATACAAATTTTTCAGGGATGGGCTTGTAATCTACACCTATTTCCATCTTGCGGGCGTTGACCATGGGCTGAGCAACCACCTGCTCGAAAAAAAAGTCACAGCTGTTGCCTATGAGACTGTTGAAGACCACAATGGAAAATTGCCGCTGCTGGCCCCAATGAGCTCAGTCGCTGGCAGGGTCGCTGTCCAGACTGCCGCATACTATCTTGCAAAATTCAACAATGGCTCAGGAAAGCTGATTGGCGGAGTCCCTGGCGTAGACCCTGCGACTGTTGTCATAATTGGAGGCGGCGTTGTTGGCTATAATGCCGCACAAATCGCCATTGGCATGGGCGCTGAAACAATCCTGCTCGATGTCAGTGATGAAAAACTGTATCACCTGAAGCATTCACTGCAAGGCAAGCCGCACATCCTCATCTCCAACAGGCATAACATTTCAGAGGCTGTGAAAAAGGCTGACATCCTGGTTGGGGCGGTTTTGCTTGCTGGCGCAAAGGCTCCGTTCCTGGTGACCGAGGAAATGGTCAAGTCCATGCGGCCAGGCAGTGTTATTGTCGATGTCGCAATTGACCAGGGCGGGTGCATCGAGACAATGAAGCCAACAAGCCACAGCCACCCTGTTTTCATGAAGCATGGCGTCATACACTATGGCGTCACAAACATGCCTGGCGCATTTCCAAGGACTGCGACACAGGCACTGACACATGCAACCTTGCCTTATCTTCTCAAGATAGCCAAGCACGGCCTTGCGGAAACAGCAAGGCATGACCCCGGGTTTGCAAAAGGCATAAACACTTACCGGGGCTATTTTACTTGCAAGCCTGTGGCTGAATCCCTGGGGCAAATGGACAAATTTATGGAGCTCAAGGACTTGCTGGAATAATCCACTCCATCCATTAATGATAAGCTCCCGAAAGAGACAAGTGAGTTAAGATATTCTAAAAGAAATAAAATAATAAAAACATAATAAAAATATTTAGCCTACAATGTCCAATTCCTGCAATGAATCGTCCAGGCCAGTGTCGTCACTAAGTTCGGGAGGCGGAGTTGATGTGTCCCCTGTCTGGTCACTTGCTGTATCTTCAGCATTGCCAGTTGTTTGTTCCTGTGCTGAGTCTGTTGCCTGTTTTGCGCAGGCGCCCATTACAAGCAATCCCACCAATATGGCAATCAAGATTATCCTTTTCATTGTGCGCTCACCTGTGTTCTGGCCTGTTCCTTGAATGCTTCCCATTCATCCTTGACATCCATGATAACCTGCCTTCTTGCTGCCAAAGATGCGGCATTGTTGAACTCCAGCTTTTTCTGCTCCAAAACAGCTATGAAATCTATCACAAGATCTTCACTGACACCCATTTCCTTGAGCCTTTCAGCCCTCTCTTCCAAATTATAGAACCTGAATTTTATCACGCCATAGGCCTTGGCCTTCAAATTGTTAAGGCATGCATCCTTTTCGCTGTCGAGCTTTTCATCGCACGACACTTTTTCTTTTTGCAGGTCTTCAGGAGCTCCCAGGTTCTGCCGCACACAGGCAACCCTGTCCCTGGTTCCCCTCAGGTCCCAGCATGACCTGACTTTCCTGTAGTCCTCAACGCAATGGCCCCTGTCATCCCCTTCCATGGCCCTGCATTCTTCAGGCAGGTAATCATTCTCATTTTCAGCAGCAAGCCTTGTCCTGCATCTAACCCTGTCTCTCATTGTCGCTTCTTCGCTGCACATGAAACCTGCGGGGTTTGCAGAGATAAGCATGGGCTCGCCTGGGCTGTCCCCTTGGGACGATTCCATTTCACCAGTGCCTGTGGATTCTGCACCGCCTTCTGTTGTGCCAGTGCCCCTGGTTGATGCTGTTGCTGTGTCCTCTCTTGGTCCAACTGCTGCCAAAGCCGCGCCAATAATGGCAAATGTTATTAACATTATCAAGAAATAATTTTTCGCTTTCATGCATCATGTCAATTGAGCTGTGTATAAATATTTTTCCCCATATTTTCCCCTTATAATCAGGCCATTTCTCCGATAAGATAAAAGGTAGAAGCCCCAACAATCCTGACTTTAATCCTGCTGCCCATCTTGAAACTATCATGCTTCTTGATTATGATTTGCCTGTAAGCATAATTTCTTCCCACAAGGTCATTGTTTTTCCCGATGCTGTCAACAAGAATCTCACCTTTCCATCCAATCCATCGGTTGTTGTTTTCCCGCGCAATCCTCCTGAACAGCCTTGTCAGCTCTGTTGTCCTGGCTTTCTTTTCATTGCCGTGCACCTGCCCTTCCATCCTGAAGGCAGATGTGCCATCCCTTGCAACAAATCTTGCAATATTCACAATATCCGGCCTTGTCTGGCGCACCAGTTCCAGAGTATCATTGAACTGTCCCCTCGTTTCCCCGGGAAAGCCGCATATGATGTCAGTGCTCAAGGTAATGTCCGGGATTGCTTTCCTGAATTTTTCAACCAACTCCACATAATCCTCGACTTTGTACCTTCGCGCCATCCTCCTAAGCACGTCATTGTTTCCCGCCTGCACTGGAATGTGTATGAATTTGTACACCTTTTCAGACTTGAAGGCTTCAACAAGCTCATCAGCGCACTTCATTACGCCGATTGGATTGGTCATGCCCACCCTGACAAAAAAATCACCGGGAATTTCAGCAATGCGGTTTATCAGCTCGGGCAAATGGCTTTTTTTGTCCCATTCAAACCCATAGTCCCCATTGTCCTGGCTCGTCAGCCAGATTTCCTTGCATCCTTCTTCAACGCTTTGCCTGGCTTCCAGCAGGATTTTTTCCAGGGGATAGGAGAAGATATTGCCTTTCACAAGCTTGGTTGAGCAGTATGTGCAGAATGAGGTGCAGCCCTGGCTTATTGGAATAATGCTGATTATGGATTTGTGCCTGATTTTTGGCAGACTCACCTTAATCTCTTTCTTCCTGTCCATTATCTCAAGGTAAGCCGGGCTTTCCACTGCCTGAGCAACATTTTTGATATTGTCAGTGTTGATTATCGATGTATCCGGGCTTATTTGCCCAATCTTCGGCACCATGGCTTTTGTGACGCACCCGCCGACCACAATCTTCTTTCCCGGGTTATCCCTGCTCACCCTGCTTATTTCAGCCAAGGCCTTTTTTTCACCCTTGACTGTGCAGACATTTACCAGGATCACATCTGATTCGGTTTCGCGGCTGGCTATGCTGTTTCCCGACTCTGCCAGTATGCCGGCCATTATCTCGCTTTCTGCCAGGTTTGCCGAGCATCCAAATGTCTTGATATAGACTGATTTCATGCAGATGAGCCAAATCCTGCGCTATAAAAAACTTGACATAAATTTTATATATCCAGCCAACTGATTCCAGCCTAAAAGAGGTTGCGCATGGAACAGATTTTTCTTGAATTGGCTGTAGCCATTATCATAGCAACGCTTCTTGCAATCCTGCTATCGCTGATAAAGCAGCCGACCATCATCAGCTATCTCATTGCCGGAATAGTGGTGGGCCCTTTCATCCTGGATTTTGTCCATGAAAGCGCAACATTGGATGCCCTGGCAGAGATAGGCATTGCATTCCTTTTGTTTATAGTTGGCCTGAACCTGAACATGAACACGCTGCGGGAAGTGGGCACAGTCTCGCTTATCACGGGAATTGGGCAGATTTTTTTGACTACTGCCTTTGGCTTTTTGATTTGCCATTTCCTTTTCGGATTCTCCGTCATTGTTTCCCTCTATGTGGCGCTGGCCATATCGTTCAGCTCAACAATCATCATTGTAAAACTGCTTTCAGACAAGAAAGACCTTGACACACTGTATGGCAAGGTGGCAGTAGGATTCCTGATAGTCCAGGACATTGTGGCGATTTTTGCCCTTATGGCAGTATCATCCCTTGGAGGGGAAGGAGCACCGGCTCAGGTGATTGTCGCAACAATATTGAAATTGGCAGGCGTTATCTTCCTGCTTTATGTCATCAGCCAATATGTCTTTCCAAAGCTTATACACTTCCTTGCCAGGACGCAGGAATTGCTGTTCCTTTTCAGCATCAGCTGGGCCTTTCTCCTCTCGCTTCTGACTGCTGCGGCTGGATTTTCCATTGAAATCGGCGCATTGTTCGCAGGAATAACCCTCGCGAGCACCAATTTCCATCACGAAATTTCGGGAAAGATACGCAGCCTAAGGGACTTTTTTATTGTCCTTTTTTTCATTTCGCTCGGCGCAAAGCTCACATTTTCGTCCCTGGGCACAGCCATCTTCCCTGCCTTGACGCTTTCAGCATTCATTCTGGTAGGCAATCCCCTCATAGTCATGGCACTCATGGGATTTCTGGGATATAAAAAAAGGACTGGCTTCCTGGCAGGCACTGCAGTGGCCCAAATCAGCGAATTTTCCCTTATCCTCGTAGTGCTTGGGGCAAAAGTGGGGCACCTTTCCCATGACACAATATCATTTATTACACTGGTCGGCATCTTAACCTTGGCCGGCTCAACCTATTTTATCATCTATAACCACCAGATTTACAACTTCCTCAGGAAGCACCTGGGGTCCTTTGAAAAAAAGCTGGCTTTCAGGGAGGAGCAATACAAGTTCCATGACAAGGCAACCAACTACGAAGTAATACTTTTTGGCTATAACCGGATCGGCTACAGCCTTTTGAACTCGCTTCATAAGATGCAGAAAAAATACCTTATAGTTGATTTTGACCCCGACACTATCAAGGCACTGGCCAAGCAGGGAGTCAACAGCATCTATGGCGATGCATCTGACGCTGAATTCCTGGATGACCTTGGGCTGGACCGGGCCCAGCTTGTCATCTCAACCATCCCTGACATGGAAACAAACATGATTATCCTGGAAAAGGCCAAAAACCTCAATCCGAAAATAGGGGTTATTGCCACTGCACACCAGATTGACGAAGCATTAAAGCTGTATGAGTCAGGCGCAGATTACATCATCATGCCCCATTTCCTTGGCGGCCAGCATGCTTCAATGATAATTGAGCAATCGGGTGTGGATGTCGAGAACTTTGTTGAACACAAAATCAGGCACCTGAATGAGCTGCAGCAAAGAAGGGAGCAAGGCCATGAGCATCCTGCCATGCACAGCCATGGGAGATGATTGGATACCCAAGCAAGCGCAAATTTTATATTGTTGGCAAAACAAGGTTTCTGGATGCTTTATATTGAAAAAAAATTCGAGTACGAGTTTGGGAAACGAAAACTGCTCATAACCTTTGACAGTGGCATGTACGGATTCATCTCCGGCATTATTGAACCAACCAACTTTCTTGAGTTCCTTCACGCTGCCTGGAGGAAATGCAAAGCTGCTGGCATGTTCCCCGCAATGGAATTTATGATAAGACGGAAAAGAAAAACGTTTATTGGCCGCGGCTCAAAAGCCGACATGAAGCCCAGTGAAACGTTCCGCGGAATTTACAGGATTTACCTTTACCCTGAGTCCATTTTTCCACTTGAGCAAAATCCAGGATTTGCATGGGCAGTTTCAAGCACACTCAACAAGTTGAGCCGATTCAAGGCCATTGGCGCATTGCTAAGGAAAACAGTGGAGCATGAAATTGCGCATGTGAAGCATTATGCGACGGGCAAGGCCGTGAGGGCAAGAATTCTTGTGCTGGACCGGCAACGGGAAAAAATGAACAAATTCCACGAGCATCTAAATCAGCTTGCTTACAGTGGCACGGGGATATCTTGGAAGCAATCTGGATTGGCTGATGAATTCATATCCTTGAGGATGGATTTGTTTTTCTTCATTGAAAATTTTCAAGCCGAGGGCATTGCCATGTATGCAGAGCTCTGCGTTGAAAAAAGCTCATTTGACATGTACTCAGAAGTGAAAAAGACATATCGCAAAGGCAAAAGATACGTTAAGTCCCTGAAGCTTCGCTTTGAGCCAACCAGTTCCCTTACAGAAGACAGGAAATTCATTCAGGAAATCAAGGAAGGCAGGTCAAGGAGCGCCCCCTACAGAATAGGCCTGCACATGGTTCTGGCAGTCATGCAGCATTTCCGCCTGGACATCGACAGAATAATGCAGCTTTCACCAATTGCATTCATAAAACACTATGAAACTGCTGCCATGGCATTGGATTTGAAGCCATTGGTCAGCGTCAATGGCGGGGCCGGGATTTTTGATTATGCAGAGACTCTCAGGAAAATCATGAAATATTACAAGTCACAGGGCCTGGATGATGTTTATGAGGTATACAGGAAATGGAAACTGGATGACGGATTATCCTGACTCCTTGCTAAATCTTTTTAATGCCATAACAGATTCACCTTATCATGTGCGGCCTTATTGGGATATTCAACATTGAGAATGCAGCTGGCCTGGCAGCCAAAGCCCTGGAAGCCATAAGGAACAGGGGCACAGAGGCCTATGGCATTGCAACAGAGTCATGGATTGAAGTGAAAAAAAGGCCCGAGGACCTTGTCCCTATCAAATCCAGGAACGCAGTTGCCCACTGCCTGCATTCTGTTGTCTCCTATCTCCCCCAGCCACTGAAAGGCAAGGGAATTCTCATTGCCAATTGCGAGATTTACAATTGGAGGGAACTTTCGGCAAGGCACAGGATAAATGCCCAAAACGATGCAGACCTGCTCCTCCAGATGCTTGACAAGCTTGGCGTCGCCAAAACTGTGCCAGAGATTGACGGGGTATTTGCATTCGCATACTGGCGGAATGGCAAGGTCATCCTGGCGCGGGACATTATAGGTGAAAAGCCATTGTGGTACCATTTTGGGGATTCATTCTCATTTTGCTCTGAGAAAAAGGCCCTGGAAAGCCTTGGCTTCTTGGCTTGCTTTGAGCTGAACCCAAGGCAAATCCTGACATATGACATCGGGCAAAACAGAATCTCATTTGCACAGCGAAAATTCTTTTCAATCAAGCCTGAGTCAAGGCTCAAGCCTGGCCGGATTGAAAAAGAAGTCTGCGGGCTGCTGATTAATTCTGTGGCCAAGAGGCTGCCTGACAAGAAATTCGGGCTGCTTTTTTCAGGCGGGGTTGATTCCTCGGCAATTGCGCAAATCCTGAAAAGCCTTGGCATGGACTTTACATGCTATCTGGCAGTCCTGGACGAGCCGGGCCTGAAAACAGGAGATGACCTTGCGTCAGCAGAATATGCTGCCAAGAAAATTGGGCTCAGGCTAAAGGTCAGGCGCCTTTCACTTGATGATGTGCAAAAATACCTTAAAAAAGTTGTTCCGCTGATTGAGGACACCAATGTGACAAAAGCCGGAGTGGCTGTAACTTTTTTCGCAGCCTGTGAAATGGCAAAGGCAGATGGCATCAAGGTCATTTTTTCCGGATTAGGAAGCGAGGAAATATTTGCAGGCTATGACAGGCACAGGAAAAGCCAGAATGTGAACAATGAATGCCTTTCCGGGCTCCTCAAAATGTATGAACGGGACACTTACAGGGATGATGTCATAACCATGGCCAACAGCCTTGAGCTGAGGCTGCCGTTCCTTGACAAAAGGCTGGTTGAATATTCATTGAAGATTCCCGGCCATCTTAAGCTGAATGAGCAGGCGAACAAGATAATTCTGAGAAGAGCGATGATCAGCCTGGGAATGCCGCAGGAAATCGCTTCCAGGAAAAAAAGGGCTGCCCAGTACGGCAGCAGGGTTGATTCCGCAATTGAAAAGCTGGCAAGGAGAAACAGAATAAAGACAAAATCAGAATACCTCCGGCAATTCTATCCACAGAAAAACCTCAGGCTGGGAGTCCTGTTTTCCTCGGGCAAGGACAGCTGCTTTGCAATGCATACAATGCAGAAGCAAAATTATGGAATTTCCTGCCTTATTACAATGAAAAGCGAAAACAAGGATTCATACATGTTCCACACGCCGAATGTGCACATGGCAAGAATGCAGGCAGAGGCAATTGGGCTTCCACTGGTCGAGACGGTGACCTATGGAGAAAAAGAGGCTGAGCTTGAGGACCTTGAAAAAGCGCTTAAAATTGCGCAAAAAAACCATGCCATAGAAGGGGTTGTCACAGGCGCATTGTTCTCCAATTACCAGCGGGAAAGGATTGAGAGGGTGGCTGATTCGCTGGGGCTGAAGATTTTTTCGCCATTATGGCACATGGACCAGGAACTGGAAATGGGCGTCCTGCTGGATGCAGGATTCAAGTTCATATTCAGCAGCGTCGCCGCATTTGGCCTGGACAAGTCTTGGCTCGGCAGGGAAATAGGCCATAAGGACATCAAGAGGCTCGTGGAACTGAACAAAAGGACAGGCCTGAACATCGCCGGAGAAGGGGGAGAATTCGAGTCACTTGTCCTGGACGGCCCGATGTTTCGCAAGGCAATCCAGGTAACCGATTCTGAAATAATTGTGGAAGGGGAGCACAATGCCAGATTTATCGTGAAGGATGCTGTGCTGGCTGAGAAATAGCATGGCCTGGCCTTTCAGGCTGGTCAAACATGAACATCCTCTGAAGGGCAAAAACAAGCTGCTCGCTGGTGAGGCTGCGGGGCAAGGTCTTTGCGGCAAGGCTGGCTATTGCGGGTGACAAATCCTGGAGCGCATGGATTTTAATATCCACTTTGCCTCCATATTTGGGGTCCGGGAAATTCATTTCTGCTGTAACGCCATATGGCAAAATCAATTCGAAATCAGCATCGCCAAAATACCCGTTCTTAGACGGGTCCCATCCCATCTCAGCTATCTTGTCAAGCGGATGGTGGCTTTTTACCTTTCGCCGCCAGTATCCGCCTTCATCCTCAAGCACAGTGTAGCTCAGGCCAGGCCTTCTGTCCCTGTCATACTTTTCCATGGCGTCTCCAAGCCACTGGTGCTCGTAAATCAGTCCAACGCTCATCTCTGAGGGCTCCAGGCTGCGCACCTCATTTGCAAATGCAAGCAACTGCTGCAGCATTCCCTGCTTTTCCCTATTTTCAGCTTCCCATTCTAAAATAACCAGTTTTTGGCCAGGCCCTCTCCAGGCATTAATCAGGACTGCCTGGTCCCCGGGAGAATCTGCATATCTTCCGCTGGAAATCCTGACATCTTCGGCACTGCCTGGCCTGCTGTTGTAGAAGGTCATAAGATAAATCCCATTGTCGATATCCCTTTCCCACCTGGCAATTTCATTGCTATGGTCAGTCACTATTGGCATTTTGCCTTGTTAAATCCCGATATTATTATAGCTTTGCATGAGAAATTGGAAGATTTTACTGAGAATCAGCAAACATTCGTACCAATGCCCAGCGCCTTTCTTCCCAGGATAATCAGCTCATTGGATTTCTCCTCTGATTTTGAGTCTGCTATTATTCTTACGACGCCAGGCTCTGTCTTTGAGTCCCTGAACCATATCCATGAAGAATCATCGGCCCACACTTTTATTCCGCCTGTCTCGTCGCCGGTTTCTGTAACCTTGTAGCCCTTGAAATATTCCCTTATTGAATGTTTCAGGTCCTGCATCCGCTCCTTTGACAGCAGGGCCTTTGTCTGCAGGGTATAGTATTGCGGCAACTTTTCAATTATCTTTGACAGGCTTTTCTTTCCTGTTGCCATTATGCCCAATAGCATGGCCATGCCAAGAATGCCGTCCCTGGATGTCGACGGCGGCACAATCCCGCCTGAGGAGCTTCCCTCCCCTCCGAGGCAGGCCTTTCTTTTTTTCATCTCTTCCATAACATTGGCCTCTCCAACCTCGACCTCATAAATCCTGCCTTTGTGCTTTTTGACGATTTCGCCGACAACCTGGCTTGTCGCGTCATTTGTCACAACAACCCTGTTCTTTGCGCCCGGCAGCATGTAATCAGCCAAAATTGCAAGAAGGTAGTGCCCGGAAATGACCTTCCCTATATTTTCCCCGAATGGGAGCACAAATTCAGCCCTGTCCGCATCGCAGTCAAAGCCAATGCCAAAATCCGCCTTTTCCTCCCTCACAATTTTTCCCATGTACGAAAGCGAATTTTCATTTGGCTCGATTCTCCTGTGGAACTCGCCTGGCTTTGCAGCCACAAGCCTGCCAGTGATTTTCAGGTCAGAGAGGACATCCGCTATGATTTTCCAGGAGCTTCCGCCATTGGGGTCAACAACAAGCCTGAATCCCGCCGACCTTATCCTTTTTACCATCTCCTTGCCAAGCGTGCCGAGAACAAATTCCCTGTATTTCTGCCCAATGTCCATGCTTTTGTTGACGAAATTGCAATTTCCGGCTTTTTTTGCCGGAACTTTTGCCTTTTTTGCTTTTTTGATAATCGCATGCATGGATTCAGCTTTCAGCGCAGCGCCATTGCTGCCCAGGAATTTCCAGCCATTGAACTCAGGCTCATTGTGCGAGGCAGTAATTATGATTCCCCCGTCAGCCTTGTACTTCCGCACGGCCAGCTGTATCATGGGCGTTGTGGCAATCTCCACATCAATTATTTCCTTTGCTGTTTTGCAGCAAACCTCAATCATTGCTTTTTTCAGCGCAGGCCCTGATGCCCTCGTATCCATGCCCACAACAATCCGCGGAGCGTGCTTTGACTGCTTTTTCAGCCAGCTTGCATATGCATGGGCATATCTCCTTGCAATTTCCTCTGTCAAGGCAGCGCCATAAATCCCCCTTATCCCTGAGAATGATTCAACCAGATAGCTCATGGGGCTAATCCTTGTTTCGGGCTTTATATAATTTATCCTCTCCATTGTCTTGATCTGCCTTATTACTGGCATCACTGCAAAATTTATCTCTCATGGCTCGTAGCAAAGCTTTTTATACATAGAAAACAAAAGAATAAGCAGCCATATTTGCCTTTAGGTTTAAGGGCAGGCATATCGCATATCAATTGAGAGGGGTGGGCGCATTGCAGGAAGAAACACAGGAACTTGGCGGCAGCATTGAGCTTACTGGCTTTAAGGACATGGATGGAGCAACCATGGTGGTTCTGAAGAAGATTGTTGGCACATATGCAAGGAAATTCAGCGAACTGTGCAGGAACTTCGAGAAGCTTTCCGTCACCATGAAAAAGGTGCACGAGAGGGAAAAATCTGAAAAGTATGAAGTCCATGCCAAGGTGCTGGACAACGGCAAGCCGATTGTATCGGCGGTAACGGATTTCAACCTCTTTTTTGCAATTGACAGCGCCCTCAAGAAGGTCGAAAAGGAAATCCACAGCTCATGAAGAGACAATCCCCTCATCATGGAATCAAAATGGACTTTTTGCAGGATAAGGCAATCAGTGTAATAGTGCACCCGAATTCTCCAAGGAATGAGATCAAGGCCCAGGACCCTGAAACCGGAGCTTACAGGGTCAATATATCAGCGCCGGCAGAGAAAGGCAGGGCCAACAAAGAGCTGCTGAAATTCCTCAAGAAGGAGACAGGGAGGGAATGCAGGATAATCTCCGGGGCAGGCTCGCGGAAAAAACTACTTAGATTTCTTTAGCTTCCAGAATTTCAATTTCGCCTTGAATGCCACGTATTCACCTGCAAACCAGCCTACACTCCTTTTTATGAATTCGAACAAAAAGGCAAATGCCTTGGGCATAACGGACATGAAAAAGTCATAGACCCCTGTAAATAAAGTTGTAAAAAGCTTTGCAATGCCTGCCCAAAGCACGGATATCAGCTCAATTGCCATATGGCGATGTGATTCAATGGAATTTTTAAAGCTATCCCCTTGCCAATCTTTCAGGAATTTCCTGGCTGGCAAGTGGGTCCCAGCAAAACATATTTAAAGGAGAAGAAATGAGGCTTATTCATGGCTTTGTCAGATCCTGTCCCAATGTCAAAGGTTGTGCTTTATGTGCTAGTCTACGGCACATTGATTGGCCTGGTCGGGTTTTTTGGAGGCTGGATAGCGGGCAACCTGAATGCAGAAAAGCCACTTGAATGCGCTGCCAACAATGCATCCTCAATTTCAGATGCACTGAACGGTGCGCAAACAGCCGAATCCAGCTGCCCCCGATATGGCTGCTATCAGGTGACAAGAGAGGCTGTGTTTGAATTATTGTCAAATGAGTCATCCGGCACTGGCAATTTATTTGGCGGCGATGCCAGCATCAGCATCCCGGTCAAAAACATGGATCCTGAAGGGGGATATTTTATTATAACCATAGGCTGCCAGACCCTGAACAAGCAAAGCGCAGACATTACATCGGAACCGATTTACATTGGGCCAAACCAGACTGGCACCTTCAGCCTTGTGTATGGCATTGAGGCAAGGGAAAACTGGAAATGCGATAATTACAGGGTAAACTCAAGCGTTGTAAAAACGTGCGAACTGACGCAGTTGCCATAATCGCTTCTTATCATACTGGCCGGGGTTTTGACCTTCTCCATCCCTGCATTTGCGGCTCTGCTGCGTTATATCCAAAGCCACGCCAGAAGATACAACCCAAGAATTGCAAGTGCAGAAACCATGGCAGAAACCTTTTCAAGTGCATTCAGCTCAACCTTCAAAATTATCTCATTCCCTGCCCTGGCTTTCATCAATATCAGGTACTCTGTGGATGACAGCACAGGAATCTCTTCCCCTCCCATGTACGCATGCCACCTCGGGAAATAATGTTCCTTAAACACAACCCAGTCCCCATCCTTAAAGTTGCCGGTGATTACAATTTCGTCCTGCTTAATGCGCTTCCATGGCAATGGTTCATATGCAAAGCTTTCCGGCATTTGCTGATAGCCTCCTATGTCATACCACCCCTCTTTTGGCAGCAGGCTCACAGCCACAAAGCCGCCTTCCAGTTTTCTTAAGTCTTCAAGCATTGCCTCAGGCGCCACAATGACTTTTTCAGAATAAAAACTGTAGTTCATCTTAAGTATGACATCACAAAGGTATTCCTTGTTCTGGTAAATCGGATAGGCCTGGCCCTGCATAAGAACCTGGACAACAGACCTGCCAAGCGGCTCGCAGGCATTGACAAAGACGTACTGGTAGCCTCCTGCCCGGAGATAATTCCCGAACTCTATGCTTGTCAAATTTTGCAGGGCAGGGGTAAACCCCCATGAATGGGAGCTGTGAATTTTCGTGTAAACTGTTTTTGACTCATCGAACTGGTTGAATTCGTACCTGGCAGTATACCTGTCTGTCAGTATGTGCACAGCTGGGTCAAAGGCGTTTGAGAATATTGCATAAGTAATCATCCTGCCATCCATCGACAGCTTGCTGATAAAATCCAGCTCAGATGAATACCTTTCACCATTTATGACACTTTCCTTATGTATCCCCGTGAAATTCTCAATCTCAAATGGCACAGTGGCAATGATTCCAATGAGCAGGATGGCCGCAAGCAAAATCCTCAGCCATTTTGATTCCTCATTGATTACAATGGCAATGACTGCTGCAAAAAATACCAGCTGGTGGAACATCAGTATCCTGTCCCCATACTCAATATTGCCAACTGTCGGGAACAGGTTTGCAAATGATGAGACAACCATGGCAATCACGAAGGTTGCCGCCAGGATGCGCGCCATTGTGAAGGAGCCTTTTTTCCAGCGCAGCAATGCCCAGAGAATCGCAAGGGCGCCAAGGGCTGACAGGAATGGCCCCATCTTCTTGTCATCATTTCTCAGCGGGTCAGGGTGCCTGAATGAGAACGGCGTGTCGTCGACGAAAAAATGCCTGAAATATTCCACTATTTCATGGGTGTCAAACCTGACGCTCTGCCCCGCTCCCCTGTTGAAATCACGATAATACAGATTTGGCGCAAGATAGAACAGCAGGACCATGAAAGCAATCACAACCAAAAAAATTTTGATGCGCTCTTGTTTTATATGCCTGGCAAGCTCCTTTCTTCGTGACCATAAGCTGTCTTTCTGCGTCTGCAGCAGCAGCAAAATTGTCCCGGAAAAAATAATAATGCCGAGCGTATTCGCAGGGTGCGTGACTATCATAAGTGCGCCATAAAGAAACATGAGCCCGAACTCATCAAGGCCCCTTGGATTATCCAATGCCATTGACAAGATAAGAAGGCCGATTGGCACAGAAAACATCATCTTATAGCTTTCCAGGAACTGCAGGGACACGAAATTAATGCCAACAGCAGCCGAGGCAAGGCCGAAAATGTATGGCGTGGCAAAAGATTCCTTTTTTGTGCAGCTTGCAATGATGAGGTAAGTGCCCAGCATGATCATGAAAAGGATGAACAGCTGGAATGAATTCCAGAAAAGCACTGGCTCAATCCCGCCAAGGAACATGTACACCAGCCCGATATGGCTGTAAGATGCAGGGGAATCTGCCAAATACGCAAACTCCCCATTTGCCATGTAAGGCTGGTAATGCGGAAATTCGCCAAACTTGCCAATGTCCTTCGGGATAACATAAAATTTCGAATACAGCCAGGTCCCGTTCGAATTGAACAGGTTTCCATCTTCAAGTATGTAGTGGCCGACTGTGAAAATTGCCAGGAAACATATTATCAGGGCCTTTGCTTCCTTCCCATCAACCTTTATGAGGGTTGAATATTTTTTCTGGAAAATGGCCTTGCTAAGCAGCAATGCAGCTGGAAAGAAAAATGTGGCCAGGATAGTCCAGGATGTCAGGGGGATGCGCGCAAAAATTGTAGTAATGTAAACCAGCAGGGTCGCGAACACGGCCAAGCCCCATCCCATCAAGTACCTCTTTATGAATCCAGACTTATTCAGCAAAAGCCCAATGGCAGAAAAGGGAAGGTAGATGGCAAAAAATACAAAGAAGCTGAACACTGCTGAGCCCGCTGCCAGAACATAAAGGAAGTTGCTGATTTCCCTGTCGAGCCTGTTCCTCAAAAAAAATAATACAACCCAAGCTATTGTGGCAGGGATCAATACCGTCTTCAGAACAAAAGACAAAACAACAATATATATGGCCAATAGCCACAATGTTGCATGCTCTGTTGCCCGAATCTTGATAACTTTCATTTTTTAGCAGCAGCCTTCAATTTTATCCTAAGCTATCCCCTGAAAAGCCTTTGCGCAGCTAATTTTTATATCTATTCTTTTGGCGGGCTGCGAATTCAGGCAGTTTAGGCCAATTTTCGAAATATATATAAATTCGTTGCACAACCTGTCAATATTGGTTGGTGGGTTTAATGAAAGTTTTAGTGACCGGTGGCCTTGGACTTATTGGAAGCGCATGCGCAAGCCTATTCCTCTCAAAAAAATGGGAGGTTGTGATTGTGGACAATGACATGCGCGGAAACATTTTCGGCAAGGACGGGAGCACCGCGAAAAACAGGCAGGAGGAATTCTCATCCGGCAAGACGCCCAGAATTGTAAGCGGTGACATCAGGGACAAGGAACTGATGTCCAAGATAATACCTGAAGTGGATGCAATTGCGCACTGCGCGGCCCAGCCATCCCACCCGAAAAGCCTGGAGATGCCTTTGGACGACTTCAGCATCAATGCCTTTGGCACTTTGCAGCTTCTTGAACTGGCAAGGCAGCTTAATCCCAAAATACCCTTTGCATTCCTGTCCTCAAACAAGGTCTACGGGGACCAGCCCAATAATTTCAAGTACAAGGTGTGGAACAAGCGCTTTGAAAACACTGCCTTGAAAAGCTTTGATGAGACATTGTCAATAGACCACTGCGGGCACACGCCCTTTGGCGTCTCCAAAGTTGCAGCTGACCTGTACTGCCAGGAATATGCGCACAATTACGGCCTGAAAACTGCCACTTTCCGGGGCGGCTGCCTGACCGGGAAAAATTCAAGGGCAGTTGAGATGCACGGCTATCTTCCTTACATCATAAAATGCATTCTCTCTGGCCAGAAATACACAATCTATGGAGGGGGGCACAGGGTAAGGGACCAGATACATTCATCAGATGTCGCCAAGGCTGTTTTCCAGTTCATCGACAGCCCAAAAAAAGGCAAGAACGGCAAATACGGCCAGGCCTACAATCTTGGAGGCTGCCGGGAAAACTCAATCTCAATCTTTGAAACAATAGATGCTGTTGAGGCAAAAACAGGCAAGAAGGCAATAACAGCTGAAGGGCCTGAAAGGGAATCTGACCATATCTGGTGGATTTCAGACATGTCCAAGTTCAGGTCGCATTATCCAGGCTGGAAACTGACAAAGGGCCTGGATTTTATTTTCGGGGAGATAATTGACTATTATGCTGATGCGCTTGGCATAAAGAACAAGATCAAGCCAGGTGAGCCTGATTTTTTCAAGAGCAATTTTACTGATGAAAGGTTTCTCGCGTGAAAAGGCAATGCTTTAAATATTTCAGCCCGTGGACGCATATAATCAAATAATACTTGGGTCGGGGAATGAAAATACTTGTGACAGGCGGTGCAGGATTCATTGGCTCATTTCTTGTAGATTCCCTTGTCAATGCAGGCCATGATGTTGTGATTGTTGACAGCCTTGAGCCCCAGGTGCACAATGGCAAGGCACCAGAGTACCTGAACAAAAAAGCAAAATTCATGCAGGGCAATGTCAAGGACAGGAAATTCATGCTAAAGGCAATGGAAGGCGTGGAATTCATCTATCACCACGCGTCTGTTGTTGGAATAGGGCAGTCCAATTATGAGATTGCCAGGTTTGTCAATGACAATAGCCACGGCACAGCTGTAATCCTGGATATCCTGGCAAATGAGAGGCACAATGTCAAAAAAATGGTGATACCAAGCTCGAATACATGCTATGGCGAAGGCATGTACAAATGCGAAAAATGCGGGGAGTTCAAAGGAAGGCTGAGAGCGCAGGAAGACATTACCGGCAATTCCTGGGATGTAAAATGCCCCTCGTGCCATGAGGCCGCTGGCCCAATCCCTGTGCAGGAGGACACGCCTCTTGACTGCAATTCCATCTACTCATACACCAAGCGCGACCAGGAGAACATGGCAATGCACATCGGCAGGATGTACGGCATTCCAATAACAGTTTTCCGGTACTTCAATGTCTATGGGCCAAGGCAAAGCCTGTCCAATCCATACACTGGCGTGAGCGCAATTTTTATCTCGAGGCTCATGGCTGGAAAAGCCCCGGTCATTTATGAGGATGGATTGCAGACGCGGGATTTCATCAGCGTCCATGATGTTGTTGATGCAAGCATGCTGGCAATGAATTCCAGGGCTTCTGACTATGGGATTTTCAATGTGGGGACAGGACAGCCAATCACAATAACCCAGGTCGCCCTTGAGGCTGCAAAGCTGCTGGGGAAAAAAATCAAGCCGGAAATAAGCGGCAAGTTCAGGAAGGGGGATATCAGGCACTGCATCGCAGATATCTCGAAAATCAAGGCCAGGCTGGGCTGGTCGCCTAAAACAGGATTCTCAAGAGGATTTGCGAGCCTGGTCAAGGGCAGTTCCGAAGCAGGGCACCATGACAATTTCGACAAGGCAAGCAGTGAGCTTGAAAAGCGCGGGTTGGCATGATGGCTGGAAAAATCCAATTGTCGATTGTAATCCCTGCGCACAATGAGCACAGCAATCTCCCATTCCTTCTTGAGGACCTGGTAAATCTCAGGGCAAAACTGCCTGAAGCTGAAATAATAGTTGTGGATGACAATAGCCAGGACACCACGCTGAAAATCGCAACGGCATTCTCCCGCAAGCATGATTTCATCAGGGCAATACACCGTGGCAAGGGCGACAATGGCATGGGCGCTGCGCTTAAGGAAGGGACGAAAGCAGCAAAAGGAAAATACGTTGTCTGGCTCATGGGCGACAGGTCGGACAACCTTTCCGCGCTGCCGCAATTTGTAAAAAAGCTTGAGTCAGGCTTTGACATGGTTTTTGGCTCAAGGCACATGAAAGGCGGCTCAAGGGGCGACCTTGCGGTATCCAAGGCAATCCTAAGCCATGGCTACACACTCTGCACCAGGATTTTATTCGGGATAAGGGTGCATGACATCACAAATGCTTTCAGGGCGTTCAGGAAAGAATTATTTGACAGGATTGCGCTGGAATCAGACAACTTTGCGATATCTCCTGAATTTGCAATCAAGGCGCAGCTTGCGGGGTATAAGCTGTGCGAGGTGCCTACAGGTTACAGGGACAGGCAGTCAGGGGTCAGCAAGTTCAAGCTGGTAAGGATGGGAGTGGATTATGTCAGCCTGTTCAAGTACAGGATAACCGGGTACAAGGCTGGAAAGGGAAAAATCAGGGTTAGGTAAACTTTAGGGCAATAGCAGCATTCTGGCTTTATTGTCCTGGAAGATATTTGGCACGGAAGGCAGGGAGACGCTCGCTTTGCTCGGTCTCCCGAACTGCATTTCTTAGGTAAGATTTATAATGCGTCATTAAATCCAATATACTGTGCCGCGGTCGCTTAGCCACAACTGGCCTCAGTTGGCACGGAAGGCAGGGAGACGCTCGCTTTGCTCGGTCTCCCGAACTGCGACTATCGGCAATAGGGACGGGAATCAATAGCGATTATAACTTTAAAATTACATCGCGTCGGGGAATTTTATGTTCCCCCCGTTTTTACCAGATTTTTGTTAAAAATCTGCCGCGGTCGCTTAGCCCGGTATAGCGCTGGATTGCTAGATACTGTATAACTAGTGTCTTAGAAACCTACTATACCATGCAGACATCCAGTGTCCGCAAGGACTCGGGAGTTCAAATCTCCCCCGCGGCGCTTTTCTTATTTTATAAGGAAGTGAAACGCCAAAAAATTAGTCCTTTCCCATAAATTTACCAATATACTCCATTATTTTCTCTTTCTTTTCAATATTTATTGAAACATGCTTTCCATAGCCTGTCTTTTTCAAGTACAAAATCCCCTCTTTAATCAATTCTTCAGAGATTTCCTTAACTCTCCCTTTCAAATCGGGAGGAAAGCTCTTTGCAAGATTCTCAAAGGCAGTGTGGCTATGTTCAAACTTCCCTTTGCGCGTAAGCTTGTGCAAAATCTTTCCTTTAATCTGTGAATCATTCCACGTCATAAGTCCACCAGAATAGACTTTGAAAGGTTAAATTTATATACTTTTCTGTTTATTCAATATCAAGGTAAAAAAATGGAAGAAAAATCGTTATTGCTTAATTTGACGGGAGACTTGCCTTTATTTAGAATAATTGATTTTCTGCTTGAAAACAAAGGGATGGACTACAGCAAGACAGACATCGCCAAGGGTGCAGGGATTTCAAGGGCATCTTTGTTCAATTACTGGATAGAATTGGAAAAACACAGGCTGATAAAAACAACAAGAAGCTTTGGCAAGACAAAGCTGTATACCCTAAACGTTAGCAATCCAATTACACAAAGGATTATTGAGCTTGAGAAAACATTGATAAGCGAAGCCATGAACAAAGCTGTGAAGAAAAAAGAAATTTTGGTTGAAAATTGAGTTATTTTTCTGAAACCTTTATTTTTATATATCTCTATTCTTGTTTGTCAATTTCCCATTCAATTTCTGGATAATGCCTTGGCTTAATTTTCTTGATATTTTTTAATACATACTTTTTGAGTTCTTCCCCATTTTCCTTTGAATAAGCCCGTACGTTTCCATAAAAGAAATAACTTCCTTTTTGACTCTTGACAATAAGTGCACTGATATAATCATTTACCTTCAGCAAGTTTGGAAAATCAATTGTTTTAATTAAGTACTTTTTACTATCTATTACATTCTTAATTAGATAATCTTTTCTGTTAATATGCACAACTTGAAAAAGCGAGTCATTGTATTCAACAAAGTTTCTTATAATCTTTCGGTCATTTTTTGTAAAGAAGTCAAGAGGGAATAGCAGTGCATATTCCATTGGCGTTGCGCCCTTAATTTTTCTTTGAAGCAGAAAATATGATAAGAATCCACTATAATAGGTTGTATCATCTTTTGCTGACTGTGCCTCTTGTGTTGCCTGAAACTCTTTGTTCGCTTTTTGTAACTCTTTAGGGTGCAGATTGTTTATGAAACCAAGCACTTTTCTAATCACTTTTGTTTCTGGCTGTATTTTACCCCTTGTCATAATCAAAGCCCATTTTCTCCAAATCTATTCTCAAATACTTTTCCTGCAGGTCATAAACAGTATTATACAAATAATCATTATCCCATTTTGTAAAAATCCCGATATTTTTATGAATACTTTCTATTAGTTCCATTGGTTTGAGTGATGGCATTGTCATAAAGAAAAAGAAGAAAATTTTATCGTATATCTTTATTGTCACATCAATAAGCTTATATTTTACAGAAATAGCTTTTAAAGCATTTCTTAGCCCTTCTTTTTCCTGTATTGTTTCATCATTCATAGTTTTATGACAGTAGAAATATCCTCCTTGGTGCACTGAGTGGCTGAATTTGTATAATTTTCTTCCTCTTTTATCAACTTCAATCTTCATCTTACATCCAGCCCTTTCATTTTCTTCAGCTTGCTCTGGGGGTTAAATGTCCAGAGCACTTTATCATCGGAGAAGACTATTTTTCCGCTATATGCCAGATAATCCAATATTGCAATCACTGTCTGATGCATCACCTGCTTTGGCAGCTTTCTTTTCAATTCAGCAACCGATATCAGACTATCAGCTTTTTGCAGAGTATCCTCTACCATAAGAACTGTATTTAAGGTGGGGCTTCTTTGTTCTGCATAGTTCCTTGTCTTTAAGGTTATTGTTTGCATATCAACTGATATAATATCAACTGATATATAAACTTTTCTATTTTTATGTTAATTAAATCAGTGAGTTTAATAAACAACTAGGCATTCTCAAGTAAAAAAGTGGTAAGAAAAGGGGGGGGGGCGTTATCATTGTTTATAAAGGAAAAAGATGATACCCCCCCGGCGTTCTAACTCCAAGTCAGAAGACTACCACACTGCCTTTTCATCTTGAAATATGCAAAAATATATAAATTCATGAGCTATTTGGGTGACCATGCCAAAAACATTTCACGTCCTTATCGAGCAAGACGAAGATGGAGTTTACACAGGCAAGGTGCCAGAGCTCCGGGGCTGCCTCAGCCAGGGAGACACCCTAGATGAGCTCATGAAAAACATCAAGGAAGCGATTGAGCTATGCCTCGAGGTCCAATCTGAGAAAAACCAGAAGCTTAGCCAGGACAATATCAGATTTGTGGGTGTGCAGCAGCTCGAGGTGTGAGCCTTGAAGCTGCCGCTGCTTTCTTCCAGGGAACTCTGCAAATTCCTTGAAAAAGAAGGATTCAAGGCGGAAAGACAGAAGGGCAGCCACAGATTTTACAAGCATGCGGACGGAAGAAGCACAGTTGTCCCTGTTCATGCAAACAAGGATATCAGCAGGGGATTGCTTAAGGCAATCCTTGAAGAAATTGGGATGGAAAGGGAAGAATTCTTCAGAAAACTAAAATAGGAATCTGCGCCTTCATGGCCTGATGTCCCCCCCTGGCGCTTTTATTTCTTCTTTTTGCCATAGGGATTGCTTTTCCAAAATTGGGCTGTTGTTTTTGGTTATAGGAGCCTTTATATAAGATGTTCACTTGGGTTTTATCATGGACATGCCCGACCCAAACTTCCCAAAATTGACAAGGAATGAGAAAACAGTCCTAAAAAAAATCATAGAGCAGGCCAAGGTGCCGGATATGGAAATCGCCCAGAAAATGGGGCTCTCGCAGCAGGCGATCTTTAGGATAAGGCACAAGCTCGAAAAGGTCGGGATAATAAAGGGTTATATGCCAATAATAGATTTCAAGAAAATAGGTATTGAGACATTGGTTGTTCTCGGCATAAAATTCAAGGATCCCGTCTGGGAAAAATACTCCGAAGAGCAAATTGCAGAGAAGATACGAAAGATCCCGCAAGTGATAATATGCTACAGGATTCCAGAGTCGGGCGTATCACACCTTCTTATCATGGGGTTCAGGAACATGGACCACAAGGACAGGTACCTCATGTCCTTGCAGACAAAATACTCCAAGGAAATTGAAATAGTAAGCGTCTATCCATTCTCAGTGGACAGAATCATCAAGACAAACAACGTCGGGCTATTGAACATAATCCTTGACAAGGACGAGTTCGGCAGGAATGATTTTTTCTAGGGTAATCAACAATCACCTGACCTGTTGAAGTTGATTTTTACTACCACAGTATATTATACCTTCCCTACTTAATACTGCTATGGTTAAGCCAATTAAGGCATTCAGGTGTAGGCACTGCATGAGGCAGAGCAAGGGCAAGGTCAAACTTGTCGGGCTTACAATGGTATGCCCTTATTGCGGAAAACCAAGTGAGGAGATCAGTTTGGTGAGCAAACTTAGAGCAGCTGAAATCAAAAAGCCGCACAAGGCGGCCGAAATCAAAGAGCTGCTTGTAGATAATCTCGGGGCAGGGATGGATTATCAGAAATCTGCCCTGAGGCTCTACTTTGAGGTGAATTGAGATGTGGCAGACAGATCTGGATTTTATGTACGAAAGTGAGGATGAGACAAAGAGGCGAAGCACGGCTTAGCCCCGGTAAAAGATGACCTGAGCTTGAAACACAAGAAAAATCACAGTGGATGGAAAAATATCGCAATTGTAATGGAGGAATGAAAATGGAAACGACATATCTACATGGAGCACAGGATTATTCACTCGACACTTTTGACGAAAGCATTGATTTTTTTAATGACCGCTATCTGGTCTATTTCGGGGCGAATAACAATACATTTTGAATCAATACTCAGCTAAGAACAGGAGATGAAAAAAATGGAGCAAAAAATGTTTGGCAATAAGGCGCACCGCTTCGGGGTCGAAGCCGTTGGAAACAGCTTCGATGCCCTGTTTGAGCCTGGCAATACAGTGGACTCCAGGAACCGCGAGCAAAAAGAGAATATAATGGGATACTCTTCATCGCCAATTTTCACTCTCAAACAACATTTCTATGGCACAGAGCCTACCCTTAAGAAGGAATCTGGGATACCCCCCAATTTAACTCCTGGGCCAGATGAAACCATAACCAGGAAAGAGGCATCTGTTTCCTGACATTAAACCTTACACACCCACTTCCATAAACCCTGAACTGCCATATCATTATGATTTATTTTTTGGCAATGCCAGTTTTACAAATTCTTTGAAGAAGCATCAACTGATTTATTCACCTGAACATATCCCTTATCCTGATTTTGTGGTGCCGGAAGACCAGGTCATGTATCTCCTCGGAGATTGGCAGGTTGCACAGAACAAAGGGCATTTCCAAACTTGTTCTCACTTGTACACAAATTCTATCGGGAGCGCTTTCAGCCGCCCATATGTCTTCCTGTCCTCCTGGAGCGGGATCCATTCATACAGAAGAAGGTGAACAGGATGCCACAATGCCACCCAGGAGCCGACAAACAGGCTTTCCGAGACAATATGCCAGATAACATGGTTGGGAAAATAATGCTCAACAATGTATGATGCAGCAATAAGCGACATGAATATTACAATCGCAACGCCCAGGATTTTCCTTGCCTTGTAGACGCGCCTGGCCAAATGCACGCCGCTGTCCATGTACTCAAATTCAAAATAATGCCTGAATGCATTCCTGATCTCAGACTCATATTTTTGCAATTTCCTTGGCAGATGGAATACAACATGAACCGGGTCGGTGCTTTGGAAAAAAATAATCTCCTCCTTCAGCCTTTTCGTGATTATTCCATGCAAATCCCTCTGGTGGATTGGCGAGGGATCATGTGTGGCGAGCAATTCGTCCAAGGCAGAGACCGCTATGTCAATGCAATATGTGCCGTTGACTTTCCTGTAATGGCTCAGAAGTTCGTTATCCATGATGTTATAGCACAAACAGCACTATAAATATTTTTCCACAGCAATAGACAAGCTATTCTTGGCGGTTTGACCCCTGCCTTCCCGAACATCCGCCATTTAACGATTAGATATACCACTCACAACGCACCACCCATCTTACCACTCGCTTACGCAACACAGCCTCCCGTGCCACAAGCTTTATTAATCACTCAATGTCGCATTTCCAACACCATGGCAGGCAAAAAAGCGGAAAACAAAAAATCGGGCAGCATAATCCTGGCCAGGGGCCTGACAAAGAAATTCAATGGCCTCACAGCTGTCAACAGCATCAGCTTTTCTGTAAGGAAAGGCGAGATGTTTGCATTTCTCGGGCCGAACGGGGCAGGCAAGACAACCACTATCAAGATGCTGACAACCCTGCTAAAGCCGACAAGTGGCTCAGTGCTTTTGGATGGAAATGACGCGGCAAGGCAGAAAAACCTGGTAAGGAAATCATTTGGCATTGTCTTCCAGGACCCGAGCCTGGATGATGAACTCACAGCCTATGAAAACATGGAGTTCCATGGAATCCTCTATGGCGTTGCAAAAGCATCGAGAAGGCAAAGGATTGAGGATTTGCTCAAGCTGGTTGGCTTATGGGACAGGAAAGATGACCTTGTCAAGAATTCTCCGGCGGAATGAAGCGGAGGCTCGAGATTGCGCGCGGCCTGGTCCATCACCCAAAAATACTTTTCCTTGACGAGCCAACAGTCGGCCTTGACCCGCAGACAAGAAACAGCATGTGGGATTACATTAAGAAACTGAGCAGAAAAGAAAATATGACAGTTTTCTTCACAACCCATTACATGGAAGAGGCAGAAAAGATGGCAGAGACAGTGGCTGTCATAGACAAGGGGGAGATTGTTGCAAAAGGAACTCCTAATGACCTGAAAAACCAGACAAAATCAAAATCCCTTGAAGACGCGTTTCTCATCCTGACTGGCCGCACAATCAGGGAAGAGCAGGCATCTGGCGCAGACAGCATGAGGCAGCATAGGAGGATATGGGGCAGATGAGAGCAATCTACGTGCTTTGGATACGGCAGCTGAAGCGATACTGGCGCTCAAAGCCAAGGATGATAGGCTCCTTGGGCCAGCCAATATTGTTCCTTGTAGCCCTTGGCTTTGGCTTTGGCCCAATCTACCAGAAGGCAGGGGGCGGCAATTATCTTGATTTCCTTGCGCCAGGCATTATCACAATGAGCATACTTTTTGCTGCGATGTTTGCCGGGATTGAGCTTATTTGGGACAGGCAATTTGGGTTCCTTAAAGAAACACTTGTTGCCCCGGTTTCAAGGCTGAGCATTTTCATGGGCAGGACATTCGGCGGAGCGACTGTTGCATTTGCGCAGGGGTTGCTTGTATTCTTGATATCATTGGCAATTGGCTATAAGCCAACAAGCTATGGCATGCTGCCAATAGCCATGCTATTCATGCTCCTGATAGGCCTGCTGTTCACAGCCCTTGGCACCCTCATTGCCACATTTATGGAGGATATGCAGGCCTTTCCCATTATTATAAATTTCATAATCATGCCCTTGTTTTTCCTCTCAGGCGCATTATTCCCGCTGGACAATGTGCCCAATTCCCTGGCATTAACTGCGCGCTACAACCCTCTATCTTATGGTGTGGATGGCCTGAGAGCGGCATTGAGCTCAGCAACGCATTTCGGAGTCGGGCTTGACCTGGCAGTCCTCGCTGCAACTACTGTTGCACTGTTTGGCCTTGGCGCATATTTTTTCTCAAAGATACAGATATAAATATAAAGAAACGGCAGCCATTGCAACGGTATCAGCTTCCTTTGCCGCGATGCAAGGCCAGGACATGAACTATTGTTATTGCTCAGGTATTTAAATTACCGACGCTTATATTTTTCAAATATAAAATTCAGGAATTAACTTAATTAACTTTATAATTTAAATTTCGGGGGGATGCAAATGATTAGGACCATATTGACAACATTGATTGCCTTAATCTTGGTTAGTGGCGTATACGCACCGGCTGGAGTGCCATCATGCACTGCACCGGGAGTCTATATCTCTGGAAATGCTGACAGCTCGATAGTTGTGTGCGACGACCCGTCTGACACCACATGCGAGCAGGATTTTGGAAGCCTGTGCCCGGCAGAATTTCACCTCTGCACAGCTGATGAATACAACACCGGCAATGACAATTGGGATGGCACTACTCCAACCTGGCTTCTCGGGGAAATAACATGCAGGGCAGGCGGCGGAGCAGGACATTACACTGTGTATGGCGGCCTTCCATACTCCCAGGATGTTGCCTGGAACCAGATTGCTGGCTCAGAATTGCCTGAATGCCTTTCCGGATATGGCTGCAATGAGCAGGGATTTTATGCACTCTGCTGCGCAGGCGGCGGATATGTCCCTCCTGATGGCAACGGGGAAATCCCGCCCAATGGCGTGCCTGAATTCGGCATAGTTGCAGCAGCTGGAATACTTGCAGCAGCCGGTTACTTCATCTCCAGAAAGAGAAGATAGAATTATTTTTTCTTTCTATTTTCATTTTCCTTCTTTCTTATGGGCCAATTTCCTTAAAATATTTATAAGATGACTGCTTATTCACCACTGATAATGATGAAAGGCAAATTTTTTCTCAACCTGACAACAACGGGCATGATCCCGACAAAAGAGATGACGCCTCATGTTCCAATAGCTACAGGCGAGATTGTGAGTGAAATAATTGAATGCGCAAAGCTCGGGGCCAACATGGTCCACATCCATGCAAGGGACAGCAATGGCAGTCCAACCTCAAAGAAAGAAGCATATGCTGATATTATAGGAGGAATAAGAAAAAGAAACAAGGATGTTGTGCTTTGTGTCACAACAAGCGGCAGGAATGTTGTGGATTTTGAGGGAAGGTCAGAGGTTCTCGATATCGGGGGAAAATTGAAGCCGGACATGGCCAGCCTAACCCTGAGTTCCTTGAATTTCAACAAGCAGGCAAGCATAAATTCACCTGACATGATAAGGTCGCTTGCCCAGAAAATGCTGGACAAGGGAATCAAGCCCGAGCTGGAAGCCTTTGACCTGGGCATGGTAAATTATGGCAAGTATCTCATACGGAAGGGCTTGATCAGGCCTCCATATTATTTTAACCTCATCCTTGGCAACATTGCATGCGCACAGGCCGACATTCTGCACCTTGGCCTGATGATAAGGGAGCTTCCTGAAAATTCTTTATGGTCAGCCGGCGGCGTAGGCGACCCACAGCTCAGGATGAACATCATGTCGCTTCTGGCAGGCGGCGGAGTCCGGGTCGGTCTGGAAGACAACATCTGGTTTGATGAAGGCAGGACAAAACTCGCCACAAACAGGGCGCTTGTCCAAAGAATAATTTCCATTGCAAGTGACTTGGGCATGTCTCCCTACTCGCACAGGGAAGCAAGGAAAGCCCTTGGCCTAAAATGACAAGACTCAGCAGATTTTTCAACTGGCTCTCGCACCGGGACAAGCACGAAAGCCGCATCCTTACACTTTCCTATTGGCTTCAAAGAAAAGGGATTACTATCACTCCCTTTCACTTAGTGCTTGAGGGAACCGGACTGCTTTCAGGAACAGGCAACAAGCGTGCAGGGATGGAAAAGCTGCCAAAAGGATACAAATTCGTGATTCTAAAGGAAAAGGATGTGGCGCTTATTGCACATATGCCTGGAAGGTACATATTTGAGGAAGAACTCCTGAAGCGCCTTGCAGACGGAAATATCTGCCTGGCCATTCAGCATAAGAAAAAGATTGCGTCATTTGCCTGGTGTGATTTTAAGAAATGCAACAGCGTGACATACCACTTTGCGCTTCAAAAAGGCCAGGCATACATCTTTGATGCATTCACAATGAATGAATACAGGGGCATGGGGCTGGCTGTTAAGCTGAGGCTCCACATCCACAATTACCTGCACAAGAAAAAGATATCCACTATCTATTCCATAACAGAGGCCTTCAATTATCCGGCAATAAGCATGAAGAAAAAAACAGGCGGGATTACAATCTTATCAGGGGTGCACTTCAATTTTTTTAAGAAGGTTGACTTCCGGATTAAGCTGGGAAAGCACATTAATCCTATTAATGCTTAATCCTCATAGCCAATTAACAATGTTATTGGTATATTAATCTCTAATCAGGAGTAAAGCTTTAAATATAATGAACCATTAGAAAATTGACACATATTAATTCATTAAGCATGGGGGTGCGTATAATGAAGAAGATTGTGAGTTTGGTAATTCTTTTGACAGTTCTGGCCCTGCCGCTCGGTGTTTTTGCAGATGGGCCTTGTGACAGCGCTACGCAAGCCGACCAATGTGCATACGTTGACATTGGCTCGCTTCCACCATTTGCAGACGATACTGCAACGGCCGAAGGGGTTAATACAGGCCTGGATTGTGGAAATGTGTTAATCCTGTCGTCCGGAGAGCCATTGGACGGGGATGGGGAAATTAGCACAGACATGAGCAATCCTGGCTGTGGAACCAATCCAGACGGATATGACACATACGACTGCGTAGATATCCTTGGATTTACTCCAGATGTCAACAGCATTGTCCTGGCAGTTTCTTCTGAATGGCCTGAATATCAAGGATCAGACTACACTGACTGGATGAGAATAGGCGGCATTGTTGATGTCTCAATTGATGATTGGGGAACAGCAAACCTCATACCCTATGGCCCTTCCAACAGCGGAACCAAGACACTGGCCACACTGGGAGCCGGCGAGGCAGTTGATCTAAGGGTAGCTGATTCAGGCGATGAAATTTACGACACAGCCTTGATAGTCATTCCATTGGAATGCTTCGAAGATGAGCCAGAGCCGCTCTTGTGCGGAGATGGCCAGGTCCAGCCAGGAGAGGAATGCGACGATGGCAACACAGATGATGGTGATGGATGCTCATCAGTCTGCCTTATTGAAGAGGAAGGCGATCCATTCTGCGGCGACGGAAACCTTGACACATTTGAGCAGTGCGACGATGGCAACAATGCCGACGGCGATGGCTGCTCAGCAAAGTGCCAGTTCGAGAACGTTCCGCCAGACGGCGAAGTGCCTGAGTTCACAACAATCGGCGTGACTCTTGCTTTGGCGGGCGCAGCGGGCATTGCACTGTCAAGGAGAAGGAAGTAAGCATTGGCTTATTTTTTCTTTTTTTATTTTCTTTTAATTCTAAACTCTTTATCCATATCATCTCTCTGTCTCTTCACAATGGTAAAGCTTTATAAAGAATAAGCCCTATTAATCTTATATATTAATTTTGTCTATATTTGAAAAAGAAGGCACATCAGGGGGGTGCATAAGATGAAGACATTTTTAATGTACGGAATATTATTTCTGTTAGTTGTTTCGGCAGCATCAGCGGTGCCTGGAGACAATCTCCGGCAAATTATCGGGGCTTATTCGGAGCCATGCGGCATCAACACGGGCATTGCATTTGATGGCACTAACTTATTGATGAGTTGCTGGTCCCACAATGTTCTTGATGTTCTAAGCCCGGCAGATGGCAGTCTTGTGGGCACAGTTACTGTCCCTGGTTATGATGGCCTAATGGCGATGGCCTGGGATGCATCACGCAACAAGCTATGGATGTGTGCTGAACATAATGATGTTATCCTTGTTGATACAAGTGATGGCAGCAGCGTATTCATGTTCACCGCACCTAATTCATGCACAGATGGTTTGGCGTATGACGGATCCGATGATACCGTTTGGACAAGCGGTGATGTTCACTCAACAATCTACCATTACCAAACTGACGGTACAGAGATAGGGTCATTTAGCATGAGCGGCAAGATTGGCAGCTGTGGAAACTCTGGCATTGCAGTTGGCGGAGACAAGCTATATCTGGCCAACAACGGGTGCAGCCAAATTTACGAGGCATCAAAAGACCTGAGCAGTTCTGTATTATTCGCCAGTTTTCCAGAGAGATTGGAGGACATGGAGTGCGATGACATAACCTTTGCCGGTGATGGCGTTGGCGCTATCTGGAGCCAGGATGCATATGACAGAATAATCAATGCATACGAGATTCCACAAGGACAATGCGGCTTTGGAGGTCTTCCACCACCGCCAGACTGTGATGGAGATTGCCCACCACCGCCAGACGGCGAAGTGCCTGAGTTCACAACAATCGGCGTGACTCTTGCTTTGGCAGGCGCAGCGGGCATTGCACTGTCAAGGAGAAGGAAGTAAGCATTGGCTTATTTTTTCTTTTTTTCTTTCTTTTTTCTGTTTCTTGTTTCCCAAAACCATTTTTATCCTTTTTATCCGATAGCTTTTTAATTTCAGCGCCAAAAGCTAGTCAACATGCATATCTCTTCCAGGACAAATGGGTTGGGCACAGAAAATGCCTTTGTCGTCCTTGCAGACGTCAACAGGCGCATAAGGGAAGGCCAGGACATCATCAGTTTTTGCATTGGCCAGCCTGATTTTGACACCCCTCAAAATATCAAGGATGCGGCAATCGACGCGCTCAGAAAAGGCAAGACAGGATACACTGACTCTGCAGGGGTTCACGAGGTCAGGGAAGCAATAGCACATCACCTTTCAACATCCAGGCGCATTCAAGTTAAACCTGAGGATGTCGTAATTGCCAACGGGGCCAAGCCGTTCATTGCATTTGCAATACTCTCAACAACAGATTATGGCAAGGGTGATGAAGTTATTTATCCAAATCCCGGATTTCCGATTTACGAATCCCAGATTATTGCCAATGGCGCTGTGCCAGTCCAACTGCCACTGACAGAGAAAAAGGGATTTGGCTTTGAGATTGGTGAACTGAAAAAAAGGATAACCGCGAAAACCAGAATGCTCATCATTAACACCCCCCAGAATCCAACAGGAGGCATTCTCAGCGGGGAAGACCTGAACGAGGTCGCAAGGCTTGCAAAGAAGCATGACTTCTGGGTATTTTCAGATGAAATATACAGCCAGATTGTCTATGACGGCGAATTCAGGAGCATTGCGTCCATTCCAGGAATGTTTGAGCGCACGATAATACTGGACGGCGCTTCCAAGGCTTATGCAATGACAGGCTGGAGAATGGGCTTTGCCGCCAATCCTGTCATGGCCCCGCATATGGCAAAATGGATGACCAACATGGAGTCATGCGCAAACCACATTGCACAGTATGCCATGAAAGAGGCATTCAGCGGGCCACAGAAAGAAACAGCAAAAATGGTGGCCACTTTCAAGAAGAGAAGGGACCTCATTGTGAAATTATTGAATGATATCGGCGGCGTCAGCTGCCTGTCGCCCGGAGGGGCATTCTATGCCTTCCCTAATGTGACGCAGGCATGCAAACGGCTCAAGCTCAGGAATGCCGAGGAATTGCGGAAACTTCTTTTAGAGAACGGCGTGGCTGTATTGGCAGACACCCATTTCGGCAAGAAAGACCCGAATGAGACACAACATTATATCAGGCTCTCTTATGCAACTTCCACGGAGAATATAATTGAAGGATGCAAAAGAATGAAAAAAACAATAGAAGGGGAAAAATAACCAACTATGCCCCGACTGAATTTCTTCATGAATTTGCCAGCTTAATCCTTGCTGCCTTTCACTTTCAGCTTCAGCATAATGGGCTTAAGAAGCGGCGGGGTAATGAATGTTGTCAGCATAATCATTATTACCAGAACGCCATACAAGGAGGCGTCTATCAATCCAGAGGTCAGGCCAAAGGTCGCGAATATAAGGCCGACTTCGCCCCTTGGAATCATGCCAATGCCTATTGCCCACGGGTTGGCCTTCTTTCCAATAACAGCAATCCCTGATGCCAGCTTGCCGGCAATGGCAATAAGCGTCAACACAATTATAAAGCCAAGATTGCTTAAATTGGCAAGGACATGGACATCAATATATGCCCCTGCCTGAATGAAGAATAATGGAACAAACATATCAGCTACTGGCTGTATCCTTTCATGGATGTGTTCTTTCTGCTCTGTCCTTTCCAGTATCAATCCAGCAGCAAAAGCCCCTACAATTGTTGCCAGGCCGATAAGGTTTGCCATAACTGCCAGGATGAGGCTCAATGCAAATGCAAAAACAATCACGCTTCCCCTCACCTGCATCCTGTTGATATAGCGGAATAGCCACGGCGTAAACTTTATCCCAACCCATGTTGTCAAAACAAGAAAGAGCACCGAGACAAACGTAATCTTTCCAATGCCAAATATTGAAACCTTGCCTAACTCAACTATCCCTGTGACAATTGAAAGTATAATCAAGCCAATAACATCATCAATAACCGCAGCTCCAAGAATTATCCTTCCTTCTTCAGTATCAATCCTCTTGATATCTGAAAGTACCCTCATTGTGATGCCGACGCTGGTTGCTGTGAGTGTTGCGCCAATGAACAAGGCCACAGTGCTGGGATGCCCGGATAGAGCAAAATATGCATAGCCGGTAATCAATGGGACAGCAACACCTACACACGCAACTAAAGTGGCTGTCATGCCGGATTTTAAGAGCTTGTAAACATTTGATTCCAACCCAACCTCAAATAAAAGGAGTATGACCCCTATCTCTGCCAGAAATGTAAAAACCTCATTTTCTCCGGGCTGTAGAATGTGCAAAAGGCTTGGCCCCATGACAATCCCGACCATGAGCTCTCCAAGCACGGCACTTTGGCCCATTTTCTCAAATAATTCCCCTATAATTTTAGCCAGAATGAGTGCCAGGATGATTGTCAGCAATGTTATGATAAATATTTCCATACCTATTGAATTAGGGATTAATATTATAAAGCTTTCTAGTCTTCTAAATACGAAAATCTTTTTATTGTCAGCTGACAAACCTTCTCATATGAAGCATATACTGCTGTATCTTATAGCCGGCACGCGCGGCGGCGAGACACGGGCCAGAATAATAAATTTTCTGCGCAAAAAGCCATCAAATGCACACAAGCTCGCCAAGTCATTAAAACTTGACTATAAAACCATCACACACCATCTCGAAATACTGATTGACAACAAAATTCTGGGGGTCACAACACAGAAAAAATACGGGGCAGTATACTACCTGGATGAGTTTTTTGAGAAGGAAATCAGCACTTTCGACGAGATTGTGGCGAAATTTGGGCAAGATTTGGGAAAAAGTAATTAAATAACTGAGAGTTCCATGGAGGTTAGGCAAATGACAATAATAATGCAGGCCACAACAGCGCTGACATTTTTGTCCATTGCTTTGCTGGCAGTGTTGTTGCGGATTTACTGGCAAAATTATGCAAAAATAAAGTCAAAGTTTACAATAGGCTTGATGCTGTTTGCCGGAGTATTCCTTGTGCAAAACATGGTGTCGTTTTATTTTTTTGTGACCATGATGCCCTATTTTGTCCAAGCAGTTGAAATGCATGTGTTCCTGCTTTCACTGCTGCAGTCGATAGCATTTTCAGTAATGCTCTGGAATGCCTGGAAGTAAAAATGATTTAAGTTTAATAGGTGAAAATCAAGGTGATATGGATGGTTGAGGTTAGCTTAATAGCAGCATTTATCGGCGGAATTATATCATTTTTGAGCCCGTGTGTTCTTCCCCTTATTCCTGGATTTTTAGCCTACCTCTCTGGCACCTCGTTGGGCGATACGGGCAAGGGCTCCAGGGCTAAGATGTTTCTCAACAGCGTATTTTTTGTCCTTGGATTTTCATCTGTATTTGCGCTGCTTGGCGTGCTTCTCAACACAGTTCTTGAGTCATCATCTTACAGCGTCCAGACATGGCTTGGCCGAATCGGGGGGATTATAATAATCTTTTTCGGGCTTTATCTCCTTGGGCTAATCAAAATTCCATTCCTTGAACGCGACCATAAGCTGAAAGTCACTACGAAATTCAGCATCAGCTATGTAACATCATTTGTATTCGGGGCTGCATTTGCAGTTGGCTGGAGCCCGTGCGTGGGCGCAGTGCTTGGCTCAATACTGGCGCTGGCAGCGAGCCAGCCAGGCATGAGCTTTGCATTGCTCGCAGTTTATGCTCTTGGACTTGGCCTTCCATTCCTAATAGTGGGATTATTTTCTGGTCAGGCAATTACCCTGATAAACAAATCAGAAAAATTCCTGAAATATTTCAACATTGTTGTGGGAATATTCCTGCTGATACTCGGCGTGTTGGTATTTACCGGCACACTGAATTTAGTTGCAAATTTCAGCTTCGTAAACAATTTTTTACTTAGATAATTAGCTAATGAATCAATATACAAGTCAAGACCAGACGTGATAAAATGAAAAAAATGCAAAGAAACATTTGGCTGGGAATAACTATCATGTTGCTGGTAGCTTTTGGCACGTATGTCAGCTCTAAAAAAACAGGCAACCCCCTTGAGCAGGGGCCTGTTGAAACTGACAATTTACAATCCGGCCAGGCAAGCCAGGGAGAGAATTCACAAAGCGCAAATTCTGGCGCACAAGCGCAAACAACTGCAGGTGTCACTCCTGATGATTCTAATGGGCCAAAAGACCCGAGAATTGTTGAAAAAGAATCCAGATTCCCGCGATATGTTGAATTAACTGGAACACAAAAGCAATTCAACACCGACCATGACATCACAATAGGCGAATACATTGGAAAAAAGGTAATTATTGTTGATTTCTGGACATACAGTTGCATAAATTGCCAGAGAACTTTGCCCTACATCACATCCTGGTGGGATAAGTACAAGGATCAGGGGCTTTTAATTATAGGGGTCCACACCCCTGAATTTGACTTTGAAAAAGACGCGGACAACCTGCAAAAGGCAATTGAGAAATTTGGCGTTGAATATCCGGTTGTGCAGGACAACAACTTCCAGACATGGAGGGCTTACAAAAACAGGTACTGGCCAAGAAAATATATGATTGACATTGATGGATTCATTGTGTATGACCACATTGGCGAAGGGGCATACAAGGAAACCGAACAGCTGATCCAGCAGCTTCTTGAAGAGAGAAAGGAAGTCCTGGGGGAAGCTGCAGACATACCCAAAAGCATCACTTCATTTGAATCTGATTCGGGGCAAATTGCTGTAAGGGCCGCCATCTCGCCGGAAATGTATTTTGGATATGGCACCCTGCGGGGCAATTTTGGAAATACAGCGGGGCCGATGGCAGGTGAAACAGCTGAATACACTCTTCCGGCGGAAATGGCTGTGGATAATTTTTATCTGGAGGGAAATTGGCTGAGCAATAAAGATAATCTTGAAACAACAGGCCCGACCAGCAAAATGCTCCTTAAATACAGGGGAAGACAGGTTAACATAGTGGCGGGCGCCATGAAAAGCTCCACGCTTTCTCTTAAAATAGATGGAAATCCACTAACCTCAGACCAAATGGGAACAGATGTAAATGAAGATGGCACTGTTGTCATAAGCCCATTTGGGTTATATGGGCTTGTTCAGGGTGAATATGGCACGCATACATTGGAAATCACAGCTCAAGACCCGGGCATAATGCTGTATACTTTTACTTTCGGCTAGACAGAAACCTCTATGATACATATTTGATTGCGTAAAATCCGCCGACTAAAAGAATCAATCCCAGCAGGGCCAGCCATTCAAAATATTTCTCAATTATCTCCTTAATCCTTGGCCCAAAGAAATAGAGCATCGCTGCAACGAGGAAATATCTCAACCCTCTTCCTAATATTGAGGCCAAAACAAGCGTGTGGATTGGTATGCTCCACACTCCTGCTGCAATTGTGAATACCTTATACGGGATTGGGGTCAGGGCTGCTGCAAGAATATATAAAAACGCATTGCTTTCATAGTAGCTGCCGACCAATGCAAATTTTGCCTGGTAGCCGAGAGTCTCGATTATCCTGTGCCCTACTGTCTCGTACAATCCATGGCCAATATACCAGCCAAAAATGCCGCCCAGCACCGAAAATGTCGTTGTCAGGAATGCATAGAAGAATGCCCGTTTGGGCTTTGAAAGAGAAAGCGGCATCATCAATATATCCGGAGGGATTGGGAAAAAGGATGACTCAACAAATGCCAGGATGCACAAGGCAGCTGTCGCATACTTCTTGTCAGCCCAGGCCAACACCCAATTATATAGCCTTTTCATTATGCCGAATGTGTAGAAATGGAAGATATTCTTCTTCTCCACCCGGGATGCTGATCTCTCCTTGGCCATGCAAAAAAAAGAACAGACCTCAGTATAAAAAGGTTTAGGCAGGATATCCAAGACTGTTCGCAAGGCAAACCAAGCAGGAAGCCTTAAAATCTGCATTTTCCACCAGTCCATGGCTGGCGGCAGAAAACCATTAGGCGCTCCAGAAAGTGGAAAATGCAGGGCCTGAACGAGCGATCCCAGTGAACGGAGTGAGCGGGCATGCAGCCGGTCTGTGACCGCTTGTGGTCGCGAGTGATTGACAAGTGAAGTGCTGTCTCGGGAGGTCGCAGGCACATTGAAAAAGTGGAATTTCAAAGTATCCGAAATTTATAATTATCACCTTAAAGATCCAAGAATAAAGAAGGGATACACTATTATTAATAGAATTGAGCTGAATGGTCAGGCTAACTTTGATTTATGGCTCAGAAAAGTTAGATTTCTCAGTCCGAAGCACCTTGAAAAAATCAGAAAATGGAAGGAAAAATAGCGGGGGGTAGATTTGAATTCGGTGACAGTCCTTCCAACTGCCTCTACCGACCTGTGGGTTATGAGCCCACCGGGCACTCCTGACTGCCCTACCCCGCTATAAAATTATTCAAGCTGTCAGACGTTTATAAATGTCACGATTTTCCACCAGTGGTTTTTGACACTTTAGGTTTTCACAGGCACATTCAAAGGAGTAACATCACATTTTTTAAACACCTCCTGACTTCCGTAGGAGAATGGGGGATGAATTGTCGTCTGCAGTAGATGTACAGCAAACAACTGCTCAGTCAGAGCCACAGCTTCGTATTCAGCCCAAAGATATTGCGAGGTGGCTTGGAGCTGCTTTTGATTTTGTGCTCAAGCACAAGTTTGCCTGTCTGCTTGTTCTTGTTTTGCTGCTGCAGGTGCTTCCTAATTATGGATATTTGCCGTGGGGCGGGATTTGGATGCGGATGCAGACACAGGGGATGGCGCACGCATACCAGCTTGCCACAAGGGATGTTACTGAGGAAATGCTTGGAAAGATTGAACAGAAGGTTGGTGAAAAACTGCCTGAGAAGAACATCAATGAGCGAAAGGCGCTTGCTGCTCAGGAGTTTTTTCGGCGGAGGGAGTATTACTGGCAATTGATGCAGAGCAGGATTGATCAAAAGGCACTGGAGTTTCGGGCTTCATTTGCTTACGAGCAGGGTGGAAAAATGTTTTCCTATCCTTATGATGTTGACTCATTTTACTTTTTGAGGTTTGCAAGGAATATTGTGGAAAAAGGGATGAGAGGAGAGGTTGTTAAGGAGGGAAAAACTTATGATGCGCTTGCCACCGCTCCTTTGGGCAGCCCTATTGATGAAGCGACTCTTCACGTTTATTCAATGGCTTTTCTGTACAGGATTTTTCGGCTTGTTGACAGGAGTGTTCCTTTTTTGGAGGCAGCTGCTTTTCTTCCGGTTGCATTGGCAGTATTGACAATTATTTTTGCATTTTTGCTCGGGTATGGCATGCACGGGCCTGTGGCAGGTTTTTTTTCAGCGCTGCTTGTTGGCATTATGGGAAATGGCGTTGGAAGAACTTTATGGGGCAATCCAGACACTGATGGTTACTCACTATTTTTTCCATTGTTGATAGTAATGATTTTTTTTATTGGATTAAAAGCAAGTGCAAGCAAGCAGTTGATGTTTGCTGCACTTTGCGGATTTTTACTTGCTGTTTTTGCTCTTCTTTGGCCCGGCTGGTGGTTTTTGTTTGATGTTATGATTGTAGTTCTGACACTTAATGTGTTGTACAAAATTTTCTATGACAGGCGCTCTGCGACACAATCAGTTATGTTGCTTGCAGTGCTTTTGGTGTCCACTGGTTTTTTTGTAACGCTTTTCATAAAGTTTGAATATTTCTCTTCCAGTTTTGGAAACTTTTTGCAGTACCAAAAAAGCATCACAAGCCCGTTAAGATTCAACATTTGGCCTAATGTTTACACGACAGTGGGTGAGCTTCAGGGAGTTTCGCTTAAGGAAGGGATTATTTCGCTTGGTGGTTTTTTTATTGTTGCAGCAGCACTTTTTTCATTTTTGTTTGTCGCATTAAAACAAAGAGATTCTCCTGAGGGAGTTACGTGTTTTGTGCTTTTGTTGTGGCTTATGGGAATGCTGTACGCATCAACACAGGGCTTGAGGTTTTTGTTGCTGGCAGTTGCTCCAGTCGCGCTTGGTTTTGGAATTTTTTCAGCCAAGCTTGCATCCTTTGCTGAAAATAAAAAGTTGTCGAAATTTCTGTTCACAGGGATAGTTATTTTCCTGCTTGGAATTATCATGATGTCAAAACAGGCACAGGAGTCGTATGCGCTTTCTGTTAACGAGGAACCTTATGTGGATGATGCGTTGTGGTCATTGCTTGAAACCATTAAGGCAAGTAGTCTGCCTGATGCGATAATAACTTCATGGTGGGATTTGGGGCACATATTCAAGTATGTTGCTGAACGTCCGGTGACAGTTGATGGCGGCTCCCAACATAGAACAATCACTTATTGGGTTGGTAAGATACTTGCAACAGACAATGAAAAAGAGGCGGTTGGCATTCTTCGTATGCTTGACTGCGGCTCAACCCGTGCTTATGAAATTCTGGAAAACAAAACTGCCGATGCATTAAAGGCAGTTGGCATTCTTGATAAGATTCTGTTGATGGACAAGGAGTCAGCTGAGCAGGAGCTCAGGATGCAAAACATTGATCCTGCTGATTTAATTCCGCACGTAAAGTGCACTCCTCCTCAGGCGTTTGTCATTGTTTCTGCAGACATGGTGAAAAAAGCAGAAGTTTGGGGTATGTTTGGTGCGTGGAATTTTACAAAAGCAATGGAAGTAAGTCTTGCACACAACACCCCCCAGGAAAAAGGAATTGAAAATTTGCAAAATTATTTTGGGCTTGACAAAAGAGAGGTGCAGGAAACGTATGACAGGATAAACTCTTTTATGGACGCAAAGGAATACATTGCGCCAAAGCCATACTATGACGTGGAAGGCGCAAGGTGCATAAATGACACTGATGGGCTTTTGTGCGCCAATGGGCTGAGATTGAATATTTCTTCAATGGAATCTGTTGGCGTAAAAACAGGAAAAAAATATGGAGTGGTTTATCCAACAAGTGATGGTGAGCTTAAGGTGTCATCGAACGCAAGCATTTATCAGCTGATAATACCTTTTGGTGAAAGGACTGAAAACGTAATTTCATCGTCTGAATTGAAGACAAGCATTTTTACGCGGCTTTATTTCTACAGAGGACATGGGCTCAGGCATTTCAAACTTCTCGCATGGAAGCCCTCTATGACAAAAGGACACTATTTTGCATACAGGATTGATTGGGATGGAAGCGAGCCGTTTATTCTTCCAGAAGCGTATCAGGTAAGCAAGTAGTGCTGCTTTTTCATATTAGTTTCGCTGAATGGTACTTGTTTACCATAGCTTCTCACAAATTTGCCCTGAGTGAAGCGCCGAAGGCGCGGAACTCGGGCAAATTCGTAGAAAGTTATTTAAACCTAATATAAACCTTATCCGGAAAACGGTGGTAGTATGATTAAAAAATTAATGGGTTGGCTGTCTGGTTTTTTCAGTTCTCAAAAAAAGAACATTAAGCTTGGAATTTATGGTCCTCCTAATTCTGGAAAAACAACGCTTGCAAACAAGATTTGTCAGGACTGGCTTGGGCAGGACATGGGTTCTGTGTCGAGCATTGCTCATGAAACGCGTGAAATTCAGATAAAGGAGCAAATTAGCATTAAGGCAAAGGATGGAAGGGAGTTGTTGTTTAACCTTGTTGATACTCCTGGCATTGCAACAAGGATTGATTATGAAGATTTTATCAAGTCAGGAATGACTGAAGGAAAAGCAAAAAAAAGAGCAAAAGAGGCGACAAGAGGAGTGATTGATGCCATCAAATGGCTGGATGAAATGGATGTTGTGCTTGTGGTGCTTGATGCTGCAACTGATCCTTATTCGCAGGTCAACATTACAATAATAGGAAACCTTGCAGCACGCAACATTCCAGTTCTTATTGTGGCGAACAAGATTGACCTGCGTAAGGCAAATATGAAGAAAATACAGGCAGCTTTCCCGCAATATGAAGTGATTGGCATCTCTGCTAAGTACGGCAAGAACGTAAACGAGTTTTATGAATCTCTCTTCAGGCTCGCAGGAAGGTGAACAATGGTCACGCTGCAATTTGTGCCATACACTGACATAGAACAACTGTCAAGTGTGGGGCGAATAAGGCATTTGCTTAACATAGCAAAGCAGAATAAGATTGTGCTTTTGCAGGGCAGGCTTAAAAAAGAAGAGGAAGCGGAATTAATCAAGGTTACAATGGAGGAGATTAATAGACAATTCAGGGGTATTGAGCTTGCAGTAATAAACCCGCAACAAAGCCAAATCGGCGGGTTCACAAAAGTAAAATACGACATCCTTGGAATGCTCCTTGGTGACAGAAGCGGACTCACAATAATAGGTCCAGCAAGTGTTGTTAAAGCAATATCAAAAGACCCAAACAAGATAGAATTATACACCAGAAATGCAAAAAAGAGAAAGAAATGAGACAAAGTAGTAGAAACTCTTAAAAACCCCTGTTAACTAAAATAAATATATGCCTCATCAATGCGTTCGCTGCAGCACTATTTATGAAGACGGCGCTTCTGAAATACTGAAAGGGTGTTCCTGCGGTGCAAGATTGTTTTTCTACATTAAAAAAGAGCGGCTTGAAGATGCGCAAAAGGAGCTTGAGGCAAATCTTTCTGTCGAACAAAAACAGCAGATAGAGGAAGACGTGTTTGACATGCTGAATATAGACAAGAAATATGAGCTTGACCTTGTGCATTTGTTTAAAGGAGACCCTCTTATTTTCAAGCTTGCAGAGGGAAAATACGTAATAGACGTAGCAGAAACATTTGCAAGGATGAGAAAAAAGTAAAATTTTCTCGAGTTCAACTGAGCTTTACTCAGTTTCACACGAGAAAATTCAAAACGAGTTACGGTAAATGTAATAATAATTGTTCCACGGTAAAGCTAAACGTTAAATCAAAACGTAAAACAAACCGTAGCATTATTTTGCTCCCACAGCCATTTTGGAATTTTCGCGTATGAGTGAGCGATAGTGAACGAATACAGAAAATTCGTACATTGAGACTTGCTAACAAGTACAAAAAAGTAAAGTTTATATATCTGCAGACTACCACTATGTTTATCACATTTAAAATGAGGTGAAAAAATGGATGAAAATAAAGTTCCACTGTTAGTATTTGGGCTTGTTGTGATTGTTGCAGCAATAGGACTTGTGCTGTTGTACTCAGGCAGCGGGGCTACTGGAAAAATTGTTACTATGGCTGGCTGCGATTCTCCTTCGACACCAGTGCTGACAAGGCGCTTGTGACAAAGCACCAGGAGTGGATGATTATGGTTATGAAACATGGTGTTGCAGTCCTCCGGCAAATGTGCCTGTGAGTGAAAGGTATGAAGGCGTGCCAATTCTTGGGTACGATTAATTTTTTTTATTATAATTATTTTCTTAAATATTTAACAAGTTTTTCTGAGTCAGACAAGAATTCTTTAGATCTGAAATCTTCCTGTTGTTCATACATTTCTTTTTTTCGCTCATAGAGTTCTTTTTGGGCAGCTTCAATAAAGTTTTCCTGGTATTGTGTTTTTTCCTGCTTTTGGATTTCAGTTTCATAAAATATTGCGCTTAACCTTTTGTAAATTTCCTCTGCAGGCTTTTCATGCAGTCTTTGATGTATTTGGTCTGGTGTTGGCACTTGTGCGACCTGTTCAAGTGTTGAAATTTTGTCGTCTTTTTTCACGATTTCTTCAACAGATTGCACTACTTTAGGCGTCTCAATTTTTTCAAGAACTTGGGCTGCTTTTTTTGCTTCTTCCAGTGCTTCTGCAACATCTTCAATGTCTTTTTTGGTTTCTTCCTGTGCTTTCTTAAGCCGTGCCTGTAGTTCCTGCAGTACTTTGACGCGTTCCTGTGGGGGAAGTTTGTTAATAGATTCAAGATTTATTGCCACAAATAAACTGTTGGAGGATGATTTAATAATTTATGTGTTTGTCGTACATGGTAGCAGGTCTGAATGTACGAATTTTCTGTATTCGCTCGGCTTCGCCTCGCTCATACGCGAAAATTCCAAAACTCCGGAGCAAAACCTCCATAGCGTTTACTTCGTAGCGTTATCTCCCGTAGCATTGGAAAATTCCTGAGAAAACGTTCTCGTCCCCAGAGCTAGCCAGAATTAGCAGCAAAGATTGCGTGCATTTGGGGTCGAGAACGTTTTGTGAGCCTGCGAACTCGGAATTTTCGTGAGCGGCAGAATTATATACTCCACACTCTTTCAGAAATGCATGTCTGAAAAAGCAGGTGTTGCGGTGTTGATTCTTGTTGCTGTTGTTGCAGTTGGTGGCTTGATTAACAGCACTAATTCTTCAACTGCGCTTGTGTCTGCAGCGCCAAGTTGTGCACAAATGGATGCATCATACAA
>JAGVYD010000012.1 GCA_018303405.1 Candidatus Woesearchaeota archaeon
CAAAAATACACTTTTGAAGAATACCAAAGTGTAAGGAATCAGAGTCGGCTTACAGATTTCAACTAAACGCTGTGGGCTTCAGCCCACGGTAGTTTACAATCCACACAATGAAGATTAAAGAATTATTTTGCAAGAAACACCTGGTTTTTCACTTTATTCTGGATGTATGCCCTGACATTGTCCAATGATGTGTCCAGGATTCTCTGCAGCGCCTCCTGGCTGTTGAACGCATTGTGGGGAGTTATAATCACATTTTTCAGCTTGAGCAGGATGTGGTTTCGCAAAATTATCTTAAGCTCATCATTTGAAAATTTGGCTGAAAGCAGCTGGTTTTCCTCTTTAATCGCTGATTCCTCCTCAAGCACATCGAGGCCTGCCCCGCCAAGCTGGTTTTTCACAAGCGCCTGCACCAGCGCCTCTGTCTCGACAAGGCCTCCTCGCGCGGTGTTAATCAGGTAAGCCCCTTTTTTTATCTTGAAAACATTGTTCCTGTTGATTGTATGGTGAGTGAACTTATTATCCGGAAGATGCAGGGTAATGATGTCTGAGTTTGCCAAGAGATAGTCGAATTCAACATACTTGAAGCCGTTCCTGTGCGCCAGCTTTTCATTTGCAAATTTGTCATAGGCAATCACATTCATCTCAAATCCTTTCGCCATCCTTATGACGTGCAGCCCGATGTGGCCGGTGCCGATGACCCCTAATGTTTTTTTCCGCAGGTCAAAGCCCTGCAGGCCATCGATTGAGAAATCCGCCTTGACTGTCCTGTCATAGCTTTCGGGAATTCTCCTCGACAAGGCAAGTATCAGGGCAAATGTGTGCTCGGCCACGGTGTTTTCCCCGTAGAATGGCACATTGCAGACAATAATGCCCCTCCTGTCGCATTCTGCCAAATCAATATGGTCATATCCTGTCGACCTTGTTGCAATCAATTTAAGGTTGGGCAGCATGTCCAGGACTTTCTTTGTCAAATTAGAATAGATAAACACAGAAATAACCTCGCGGTCAAAGGCATCGTGGACATTGTCAAGCTTGAGCTCTTCGGAGAAGAATGTGACATCGCACCCGGCAAGATCGCTTTTCAGCGTAGCCTCTTCCCATTCCTGCACTTCAAAAAATCCCACTTTTACCCCTGTTTTTTTGCCGGATGGGCTGTACTTTTTCTTCACTAAAGGCACCTCTTTTATCCATTTCCAGATGCACAGGCAATATATATTTCTTTTTATATTGCGGCTTAGTAGAAAAGTTTACGTTTTGCCATCAATTCTGCGAGCACCTGGAAATAAGCAGACAGCAGTTTTCGAAGTTCCAGGGAGAAAACTGCCCTCATGAATAAGTATCTCATGCGAGCCGATGGCAAAACCTGAGCCTTCAGGCGAAGTTTTCTGCTAAGCTTATATTTGCATAGGATACCGGGATTGTGATGGGGTATTGGGATTATGGTGGCGCCAGGCATGCACAAAAACCGACAAGCATAAATATACCTTATGACACTGAATTTTTACCATGGGCATGCAAGAAGAACTCCATTACATTGAGCAGGAAGTCAAGCAATTGCGAGAAAGCCGCAAGTCCATGGAGGCTGAAGGCAGCACAGAGCAAAAGTCATTCCTTTACAAGAAAATCCTCCAATATGTTGACGGCTATATCTGGCGAATGAAAATAAGGATGTTCTGGATTGGCTTTTTCAACAAGGAGCTCAAGAGAAAGCTATACGTTGTGTCCGATTTCATTCTCAAGGCGCATGAATTTTTAATAGAGGAGTACAATGCCATTGCACAGCAGGCCGGCAAGGGAGAGGATGAAAACATCCTGGAATATCACATTGCCACGCAGCAGCTGGAGCACAAAATAAGGCAGCTGGACAAGGAAATCGAGGACAAGGCAAGGATTCTCGAGGAGACCAGGCAGAAGCCATTGTACAGGGAATTAGGTGCTATGCTGACACTTCGCCTTGTCGCGGCCATCTTTGTCAACCTGGAAAGGGACACCGTGCACACAAGCAAATTTGCAGAAGAGCTTGGCAAAAAATTCCTCCAGCTCAGGCCAGGCAGCAAGGATTCCCCCCTGAGCGGCAACAGTTGCCATCGCCCTACAAATAAGTGGTTCCCGTTGTAAACTGGACTTTCTAACTCTTATTGCAATTTAATCAATAATGTCCGGATAGAATCCTCTGTCTTTTCGCGCCATAATTTGACCGAGTCAAATTAGGGTTTATTTTTTTCCCCCTCGGCCAGAGCAGGGGAGAAAAATAAAGTCGTTGGAACAATGACCGCGAATGCCTATAGAACAATCAGTATACTGCAATTTATTCGCAAATTTAACCGATATCTTTATAAATTAACTATCATTAACATTGTTAACATGAAACTTCTAACTCCTCAGGAAATCGAGGTTTGGTACATCCTGCCGGCAGTCCGCCGGGAACTGGCCAAAATCATGATCAGCACAAAGGGCATGTCGCAAAAGCAGGCGGCAAAAGTCCTCTATTTGACCGAGCCGGCCATTTCCCAATACCTCAAGGAAAAGCGCGGCAAGGATGTCAAGTTCAATAATGCGGTCCAGCAGGAAATGAAAAAATCAGTGGACACAATCCTTGCCAACCCATCTCCATCATCCCTTATCTCTGAATTGCAGCGCATCCTAAAGGTCACCAAGCAGAACATGATTCTCTGCAGCGTGCATAAGAAAATTGACTCCAGCATCCCGCATGACTGCAATCAGTGCGTGAAATGGTGGTAGGGCTTTCTCTTCAAATTGTTTTACAATTGTTATTACTCTAGCATAGTATTCTTTTCCAAAGGTTTTTATACTACAGTTAATTATGAAGCTTTTCAGGGTGATATCAGTGTTTGAAAATACAGAAACTCCTGCTACAATGAAGCCCCTTGAAGCAATTCTCGCACCTGAGTATGAAAATGTCTTGGCTCCAGTCATCAGGCATGACAAAAAAGAAATGAGACGGAACCGGGACAGGATAGCCGAAGTGGCCGGGCACTACATGATGGCTGCCAAGCAATTCCATCCTGTGTACAAGGAAATTATTGGCGACTATGACTCACTGGGCTCAGACATCACAGAAGCCTTTATCCCTGATTCCAGTCCAACGGATTCAACCATCTCTTCCCTCAGGGAAAAGCTGGAAGGGCAAAAAACCATGCTTGCTGCGTCCCAGGTCGAATTGCTAATGACACTTGTCGACCGGAATCTGCCGATTGAAGAACAGGCAAAGCGATATCTTCTGAACATTCACGATTTAAATCAGAGGCTCGATAACATCGGCACTATCCTTGGCGAGGCAGCGGAATGGACATCCAATCCTGAAAAGGCAGCCAAATTTCAGGCCTTAGCTGCAAAAGTCCGAAATGTCTATGACAGGTTGCAGCATGCAGCTATTGACAAAATGCCCGGGATATATATCTCTCGGGCCGAAACACACTGATTTTTCTCTTAAATCTCATTTTTTTATCCAAAAAATAACAATTTATCCATATTTCTATAGTTTTCGGATGGAAATATTTATATATTAGTTGTGTCATAGATAGACAACTATACGATTGTGTATACTGACAATGTATGTTGATGTCAATGGCAAAGAAAAAAACCATCCCGGAAAACGTACCTGTCCCTGACAACTGTGAACGAGTCTTTGTGACCTTCACCGACGACGTGACTGTTTCTGATGGAGAAAAGGAGCTTGTTGTGGCAATAAACATTGAATTTGCCTTTGATGTGCCGCTGGACAACACTTATGCGGATGTGCCAGTATTGCTGAACAACAGCGCTGCGGCAGGCAGGCTGCCTGGCAGTGACTTGGCTTAGAAATTCTCCGGTTTGTTCTAGCTATTTGCCTTCCTGGCCTTGCCCGGGCTCTTTTCCATGGAAATAACTGCTTTCATGGAGGCAATGGCCACTTCAATCTGCTTGTTGTCCGGCACAGCTGTTGTCATCTTCTGTATCCAAAGGCCCGGCTGAACCATAATATTAATCAGCCAATTATCCTCAAATTTTGCGCCCAATTTCAGAATCTCATAAGCTATCCCTGCAATAACAGGAAGCAGGAGGATTCTCCACAAAAATTTCTCCCAAAAGCCAAAATAAGCCGGCACAAAAGAATAGACAAGGATGCTAAGGAAAATCACGATAAACAGGAATGTTGTTCCGCATCTCCTGTGGATTGGCGAATATTTCCTGACATTCTTGGGGGCAAGGGCTTTGCCCTGCTCATGGCAGGCAATGGACATATGCTCAGCACCGTGGTACATGAAAAGCCTTTTCACATCCTTCATCTGCGAAATCAGCCAAATGTACAGCACGAAAACCCCGAGCTTGAGCAAGCCTTCAATCAGGTTGAATAAAAAGCCTTGGCCAATCCCCGTAAGCCATTTGCTTATCTGTTGCGTGGCAAAAAGCGGTATGAGCTTGAAAATCAGCAGGGCCATCACAATTGAGATCAGCACTGTGAAGAATATCTCAGTGTTCGATGCCTTGTCCTCTTCGCCTGATGCCTGGCTCGCCGAAAAATTCAATGCTTTCATTCCCAAAAAAAGTATCTCAAAAAGCATGGCCATGCCGCGGAAAAAGGGCAGGCTGAACAGGTAGACCCTTTCAGAAATCGGGTTGAGCTTTTCTTTCCTTATGGCAATCTTGCCGTTCGGCTTCCTGACAGCAACTGCCATGTTCTTCTTGCTCTTAACCATGACGCCTTCAATCACTGCCTGCCCGCCGTAGGTTTGTTCTGCCATGTTGATAATAACCTGTCGCTTCAAAAATTGTAAAACATACTCATTATCCTATCATTTCCTGGCCCTGCCGCCCATGTAATCCAGTCGTATTCCTGCCTGGTTGGCATAAACCGTTATCCTCTCATCCCTGTAAAATTCCATGTAATGCACTGCCCTTATCCCTGAATTTGCGGCGAGCTTAAAGCATGTCAGGCAGGGCGAGGCTGTTATGAATATCTCCGAGTTGTCGATGTTCACCCCGTTTCGTGCAGCCTGGGCAATCGCATTCGCCTCTGCATGCACTGTCCTGACGCAATGGTCATGCTCCATGTCATGACCCACATCATCGCAATGCGGCGCGCCCCTCACGCTCCCGTTGTAGCCTGTTGACAAGATTGTCCTGTTCCTGACAATTACAGCCCCGACATGCTTCCTGTCGCATGTGCTTCTCGTTGCGACCTGGTCCGCAATGTTCATGAAGTAATTGTCCCAGTCAACCCTTTTGACATCCCTTTGCATTTTCTCCTGTGGTTTTTCTGCTGCCATCTTGCTCCCCCTTCCAGCTTCTCCCAGCTTTTTCTATTGAAATTATGTTTGTCCGGATATTTTTTTCCAGAATGCATTTGTATTTTTTTGCAATTCTGCAAGGCTGCCTTCATTGATTATTGTGAAATCCGCCATTGCAATTGGCCCTGCCTTGTGGCTGTTCTCAATCTCGGCCTTGTCGCGCGAGGCCGCTTCCTCATGTGCCAATGGCCTGATTTTCCTTTCTGCAAGGCGCTGGTACCTTGTCGCCGGTGACGAGGCAATTGCGAGCACAATCATCTTTTCCCCGAATTTTTCCCTGAGGAAAAGCCATTCCTCCCAGCTGTAAAGCCCGTCCGCAATTACGCTTCCTTTTTCCAGTGCCTTCTCAAGCTTTCCGGCATTCAGCCTGGCAAAGGCGTCCATTCCATGCTCTTTCCTCAATCCTTCGCGGACCATTCTTTCATTCTTCTCATTGACATCAAGCCAGCGTCTTTTCAGCTCCTCCATTGTCACGTCGCCAAACCTGACATAGGCAAGGCCATGCTTTTTCAGAAATTCAGAAACCTCGGTTTTTCCAGAGCCGGTCATGCCCACAATTGAAATGATTTTGTTCATATCCCAAAAGATAAATGACGGATATAAAAAGATTGACATAATTTTGGGCATAGTAAGTGTAGAAAAACATATAAACTTGAATGGTCTAAGATTGAGAATGGCATTGCTGAATCTGACACTTGATGTGGTTCTTTCTTTGGTCGCCGGCTTGACCATATTTTGGCTGTCAAGAATCTTCTTAAAAAGAAAATTTGATAATTTTTATGAAGCATATGGTCTAAGTTCAAGCTTTCTAAATTGGTTGTATGCTTTCTATATGGTAATATTCTTTTCATTGATGATCCTTACAATTTCGATGCTATCATTGATGACCTGCAGAGGAGAGTGTTATTACCTATTAATCTTTTATCCATTTTGGCAGTTTGCACCGTTCATCGTTGCCGCATTTCTTGGATTAATAATAATCTTGTTGCTTAAAGACGGCTATTTTATGACTTTTGTGCGTAGCGTGCCTAAAATATATTATCATGCCATCTTAGGTACTCTGTTCTTATGGGCTATTCTATCAGGCACAGATTTCTTAGAAATATTGCTGGGGCTTCGCGGCAATTGGCTATATGAGGCAATTAACGCGCTACATTATAAATTCTATTGGCCATTTATTGAACTTATAAGTGCAAACTATCATCACATAATTGCGATTATGATTGTGTTTTATCTATTTCTTCTGCTTTTCTTCATGATAAAAATACCTTCTAACTATCTGCCACACTATGTTATCATATTGGTAACTCTCCTTATTGTAAACACCTTTTTTCTTAGTGAAGGCGCGGAATTTTTGTATTATGTGGGTATACCTTACATCTTCTCACTTATTATCCTCGTCCCATTAAGAGAGTTTCAGACTAAAAAGTTGTTGATGGTGTTTGGGGCGCTGATTGTTCTGATCCTCCTATTTTTTATGCCCACACTTATTTCACATTTTACTCAATTTAGAGATGCAGCTAGTGAGGATAGCATAACGGTCAAATTTATTTGTCCTGCATGTGACAATCCTGAAAATTTGAACTATGCCTTTTACAAAATATGCTCTCGTAATTATTTCAGCAATCTGATGCCAGAAAAGGTTCAGCCAAATTATTACCGACAGAATGGCCTCGAGCGCTGTGATACCGGTGAAGACTGCTATTCCGTGATGTGTTTGATGGAAAACACAGGTGGAACAGCAACAACTAGATTTGGGCTGTACTCCTCGATACTTGATTGGCCACAAGGGAGTGTACAATCACTTAGATTCAACAATTTCACAACTAAAGATGATTGCACTGAATACTGTATCCATGAAATGAATTCTGTTAATGATTTCAATACTGAAATGGAACAAACTCAACTTACTGGCATTATTGATGACTACGCAGTGTATTTTGGCACAATTGATTCTAATAATCCTGTTAAAAATTGTGCATGTGAATTATTTATAACAGAAACAGAATAACATAAAATAGACCGAATTCATTGTGGACCGAAAGATTCAATACTCAATCCCCTTCCTCGCCTTTATCCCTCTTTGCCAGGGGTGCTTGACTTTCTGGATTACAGAAACATAGTCAGCGTGCTGGAACAATTCTTCAGGCGCGTCGCGGCCGGTGAAAACAAGCTCAACATTGTCGTGCATTTGCAGAAGCATTCCTGCATCTTCCATGGAAAGAAGTCCCTTGTCCAGGGCGCAGTTAATTTCATCCAGTATAACAAGCTCATATTCTTTCGATTTTAAAATCTCAAGCGCTTTTTCATATGCAAGCCGTGCGGCCTCAATTTCCATCTCATCGGGCTGGAAAACAAATTTCGCCTTCTGCTCCCGCAGGTTCTGCATGATTTCCTCCCTATTCTGGACTGCGTCAGCGCCGTACTGCTCAATTGTGAAATCCTTCTTGAACGATTCCGCGCTTTTTATCTCGCCGGTAAACCCACTTTTCAGGAATTGTATCATGTAAACCCTGTAGCCGTTTCCCAATGCCCTGGAAGCCAGCCCCAATGCAGCTGTTGTCTTGCCTTTGCCGTCGCCGGTGTAGATGTGCACCAGGCCAAGCTTGCTTCTGTCATCATCTCCCTGCACCACAATCGGTTTTTTTATTTTTGTGACCATCCCATTACCTCTCCTTTCTGTTCCCCGAAATCCAAGTCTCATCAGCCCTTATCGCTGCAGTGTCTTAATCTCCTCTTTGAAGGATGAAATGTCCTTGAATTCCTTGTAAACTGAAGCAAACCTCATATAAGCGACTTCATCCAGCTTCTTGAGCTTTTTCATGACCAGCTCTCCGATATATGCGCTTGAAATCTCCCCCTTCCCAAGCGATCTCAGCTTGCCTTCAATCTCCCCGACCAGGTGCACAATCCTTTCCTCTGTTATTGGCCTTTTTTCAAGGCAAAGCCTTATGCCTTTCTCGAATTTGGCCTTTTCAAACGGCTCTTTGGTGCCGTCTTTCTTGATGACAGTCAAATCAAGGTTCTCCACTTTCTCATAAGTGGTCCATCTTTTCTCGCATTTCAGGCATTCCCTTCTCCTGCGTATGGTCTGGGCATCTTCAATGTCCCGCTTATCAATCACTTTGGATTCAGAATTCGAGCAATACGGGCATTTCATGTCATTAACCCTCTTTATGATTTTGGGAACCATAATACAATATATTGTATTATTGCCACCTTACACCCCAATATATTGTAGTATCAGGCTTTTGCTATATATAAATATTTGTATACTTGAAAACAAGGTTTATGCTGATTCGGGCCCACTCTGGCCTTGTCCGAAAACTCGCCTTCCGGCTCGGTTTGGGCATCCGCTCAGCATTGCGGCTTCCCGCGAATTGCATTTTTCTCCTCTGCAACCCCGAAAAATGCATAATCCCTCCGGGAATGGGCTACGCAAAATTGATGCCCAAACTCACTTTTCGGACAAGGCCGCCCACTCCAGTATTATATAAAAAGGGAAATAACCAGGTAGGATAAAGCTGCAACAGCAGCAGATACCGGAATTGTCAGGATCCAGCTCCATAAAATCTTATTGGCAACTCCCCATCGCACTGCAGAAACCCTTTTTGCAGCCCCCACTCCCATAATGGAGCCGGCAATTACATGAGTTGTGCTGACAGGTATGCCAAACTGGGTTGCGCCAATAATCACGCTGGCACCGGCTGTTTCCGCGCAAAAGCCGTTGACAGGCCGAAGCTTGGTAATCTTATGCCCCATTGTATGGATGACCTTCCTGCCGCCAATCAGTGTGCCAAGGGCAATGGTTCCATGCGACAAAAGCACAATCCAAAAGGGCACGTAGAACTCTCCACTGAGGTAGCCGGCGCTAAAAAGCAGGATAGCAATAATCCCCATGGTTTTCTGTGCATCATTTGTGCCGTGGCCTAAGCTATAGACGGAAGCAGAAATCAATTGAAGCCACCTGAAGTGCTTGTTCACTTTCCGTGGGTCGCTGTTCCGGCTGAAATGGAAAACTATTGCTGAAAATAGCATGGCGCCAACCAGGCCAAGCAAGGGTGCCACAAAAATGAAAATAACAACTTTGGTGACACCTGAATAAATTATGGATTTGAGGCCAGCCTTGGCAAGGCCTACTCCCACCAATCCGCCTATAAGGCTGTGGCTTACTGAAATCGGGAAGCCCTTCCTGGTCATCAAATACACCCAAAAAATTGCGCCACACAAAGAAGCAAGGACTACATAGGGAGTTACAAGATTCGAGTCGATAATCCCCTTGCCAATAGTTTTTGCGACCGCAACGCCAAATACAAAAGCCCCCGCAAAATTGAAAAAAGCCGACATGAGTACCGCTGCCCTAAGTGATAGGACACCAGTCGCAACAACTGTGGAAACTGCGTTCGCAGCATCGTTGACTCCATTTCCAAAGTCAAATATGAGTGCAACAAGAATAATGATTATGACCAAAATAAGGCCGCCATCAAGCATGCTTCACCACAATCCCTTCAATGATTACCCCTATTTTGCAGGTCTTGTCTGTAATTGACTCCATAAGCTCATAAACATCCTTGTATTTGATAATCTCAATGGCATTCTTATTTTCCCTGAACAGCACTGCTATTGATTCAGACAGGACATCATCCGCATCCCTCTCCAACTGTTTCAGCTTATTGCAGTGCTTTTCGACTTCCTTCAATTGCCTTAGGTTATGCATGACCAGGTGGATTTCCTTGACGCCTTCGTGGATGATTTTGGAAAATTCCTTGATAAACTTGTCAACCTTTTTTATGTTGTGCACATAAAACATATTCCCGACATTGTCTATCGCGTCGATAATGTCATCCAGGAGATTGGCCAGATTATGGATGTCCTCCCTGTCAATCGGCGTAATAAAAGTCTTATTCAGCTTTTCAACCAATTCCCTGATGAGCTTATCCCCCTCATGCTCATATCTTTTCAGGTCCCGGATATGCCTTTGCCTCTTGGAGTGGATTGCAGAATTATAAGTATTGACCAGTGTCCTGAATGTCTCAGCCGATTTAAGGGCAAGCTTGGACTGCTTCTCTAAAAGTTTATAGAAGGTTTCGTCCCTCGGAAAAAGCCAGTTTAAGACCCCCATATCCGGTTAGTAGCAGATGTTAATTTAAATACCTATCGTCGCAACAGCTCAAGGTCGAAATTAATTGTTCATGGGGCCGCCCGGGAGATTTTTAGTAAAATCTCGTAAAAACAGGTGAGGCATAAAGCCTCTCGACGCGATCTAATGCAACCTTAAATTTCGCTATACCAACAAGGAGCGACGCATCAATATTGCAGAATGAAAGCTCGCAAGACTAAAAGGATATGGGGCTGCCCGGATTCGAACCGGGGTCACGAGGTCCCGAACCTCGAAGGATACCAGGCTACCCCACGGCCCCTTAAATCCTGTGAAAAACAATCCAGATGGAATACTATTTGTTATTTAAAGATGCCGGCATGGGTGTGATTTGCACAGTGCACCCAAGCAAATCATTTTTTCAGAGAAAAAATGTGTTTGGGTTCTATCCTTTCCCAGGGGATAGTACGATATCTTTAAATACTAGCATAAAATCCTCAGACTGGGTTAAGAAGGGTCCTAAATCATCTTTATACATGGAACCTCTGGAGTATATTATATGGTATCTACAAAAAGCTATGGCTCGACCAAGCGTTTCGGGGCCAGATATGGAAGAAGTCTCAGGCAAAAGCTGGGAGTAATAGAGGAAGAGCAGAGAAAAAAGCATAAGTGCGTGTTTTGCCACGCCACCCAGGTCAAGAGGCTTGCGGTCGGCATCTGGTATTGCCACAAATGCAAGTCCAAGTTTACCGGCAAGGCCTATGGCATTTCAAAGAAAATTTCATTTGAGGAAACCCCTAAAACCGAGAACATTGCCGAACAAATGGGCACATCCATGGAATCTGCCGTTGAAGGCCAGGACATTCTTGATGAAAAGAAAGAGGATGAATAAAAATGACTCTCTACAAATGCTTTGATTGCGACAAGAAGGTTGCGGAGACCTATATCAAGAAAAAGGTCAGGTGCCCTTACTGCGGAAGCAAGATGCTTTACAAGCCAAGGACAACCAGCACAAAAGTCAAAGCACGATAATAGCCAGGGCATTTGCCATGCCTGGCAAATCCACCACTGCACATGAAATTCCATGCCCAGATAAAAGTTGAGGACAAAAAGCCAGCCAGGCTTGCCAAGGCATTTTCAGCCGAGCTGGGGAATCCCAGGAAGGACAGGTCAACACTCAGGATTCAGCAGAAAAAGGGGCAGGTGCTTTTCAGCATTGATGCGGTTGATGCAGTTGCGCTGCGGGCAGCCGCGGACTCGCTTATCAAGCTTTTGATTGTTTACGAGAAAATGGGGGAAATTTCAGGGCAATCTTCCACGGAAGAATAGCCCGCATTATCCCGGGGCAAAAATGGAAAATACAGAAGATAAGATTCAGCAAATGCAGATGATTGAGCAAAATCTCCAGAATTTCTTGATGCAAAGGCAGCAATTCCAGATGCAGCTTATTGAAGTCCAGTCAGCCCTCGAGGAGCTGAAGGGCAAGGAAAATGCCTACCACATTGTTGGCAACATAATGGTGTCCACCAGGCAGGCAGACCTTGTGAAGGAGCTTTCTGAGAAGAAAAACATGCTCGAACTCAGGATCAGCAACCTGGAAAAGCAGGAATCAAGGCTCAAAGAGAAGTCCAAGTCAATCCGCCAGGAAGTGCTCGAAGGGCTTCAGAAAAAAGGTGAAAAGAAATAGATCGCCATAAGCATGCAACGAGGACAGGCGCAATTCATTTTGCTGACACAGCAGTTGCAACGAGAGACAAAAATGCTAGGAAAGGACAACTCAAACGCCAAGCCAAAGATACAGGACGTAATAGATGCTTTGCAGGACATAGCGAGCGACAATACTGTGCCAAGGAACATCAAGGGCAAGATCGAGGCGACCCTTGGAATCTTGCGAGAAAATACTGAGCTTTCTATAAGGGTCAACCGTGCCCAGAACGGGCTGGACGAAATCGCAGATGACATCAACCTCCAGCCTTATACAAGGACGCAAATATGGAATGTTGTCTCAATGCTTGAGAAATTCTCCTAAAACTCCAATATAACCTTGTCCCCGATATGGCCAATACAGTCCTATCCGGTTCGCCCTTTTTCCGGCCCGGCCTTGCCGACCCCGCCTGTCCTTCCTGCATTTTCTTTTCCATTATCCTTTTTATTCAGGACATGCACAGCATTCGTGTCAAAATGCACATTTGGGATGTAAATGGCATCACCCGACTCTGTTACAATATGCGTGTCATGATAGCCGATTTTTTGCACTTTGCCCGCCACCTTGCCGGTTTTGATGATGTCCCCCCTGCCAAAAGGCTTTTTTTGCACAAGCTTCAGATAGCTGATGAAATTTGGCAGGAAGTCAAGGCTGCTGATGGAAAAAGACGCAAGCGCAACAATCAAAATTGCTCCAATGATGGTGTAAAAAACAGCTGATGTTATGCCAAGCTGGTTGAATGCCACGACAATCGTGAAGAAGTATATGCCAAATGTGACAAGCTCAGCAATGATTTTTCTCGGTGAAAGCTTTCCCTTAAGCCTGAACAGCCTGTCGATGCTTAATTCTGCCAGGATTTTGTCAATAAGCTTGCCCACAAACCTTCCGGCGGCAAAACCCACCAGCAAAATTATGACAGCTATGACTGCATTGACAAGCAGATTTGCCACATGGTCCTGGAGCCAGTTAAAGGCAGCAACCATTGTTTCCTGTGTTTGTGCCATAGGATTCATGCTTATTCAGTAGTTTTTAAAGTTTCCCAGTTGGGGCATGAAAAGAAGGCTCTGTCCAGAGACTTGGTTTTGGCATCAATTTTGTGAGACTTATCAATCCTCACATAAAGCATTTTTCGGAGTTCCAGAGAGAAAAATGCAATTTTTCCCGGAGTTGAAGGCGAACAGATGCCAAAACTCGAGCCGAAGGCGAGATTCTGGACAGAGCATGAAAAGAATTAACTTTAATATAACCCCCTGCCATCCTATAACCATGGTTGACTATCTGGAACAGATTAAGCAGTTCGAAGATGAAATCAGGAAGACCCAGTACAACAAGGCTACCCAGCACCACATTGGCCTTGTCAAGGCAAAAATTGCAAAACTGAGGGAAGCCCATGAAAAAAGGCAGGCCTCAAAGGGGGGCGGCCAGGGTTATGCAGTCAGGAAAAGCGGGGATGCAACTGTTGTCCTTCTTGGCTACCCTTCAGTTGGAAAAAGCACACTCCTGAACAAGCTGACAGATGCAAACTCGCCTGTGGGCGCCTATGCCTTTACGACCTTGACAGTCATACCGGGTTTGCTGGAGCACAAGCACGCCAAAATTCAGATACTGGACGTGCCAGGCATTGTAATGGGCGCAGCATCGGGCAAGGGAAGAGGGAAGGAAGTTCTTGCAATAATCCGCTCAGCCGACCTTATCATCATATTGATCGATGTCAATGCGCCCGAGCATTATCGCATCATCCGCAAGGAAGTTTATGATTCCCATGTCAGGGTCAACCAGAGCAAGCCTGATGTCAAAATAAAAAAGGTGGCCCGCGGGGGAATAAAGCTTGGCACAACTGTCAAGCTGACAAAAATTGACCCGGCGACAATCAAAAGCGTAATGCAGGAATTCAAGCTCAACAACGCAGATGTCCTGATAAGGGAAGATGTCTCAGTTGACCGCTTTATAGACTCCATTGAGGCGAACAAGCATTACATCCCTGCAATAACCGTTGTCAACAAAATTGACATGGCAACGAATGACCAGATAAAAAAAGTAAGGGAAAAAATCAAGCCTGATATAATGATATCAGCCGAGCAGTCATTCCACATCAATGAGCTGAAGGAGCTCATCTACAAGAGGCTGCAATTCATGAACATTTACCTGAAAGAGCCCGGCAAGGAAGCTGACATGAAAATCCCACTGGTCATGAAAAAGGCAAGCACAATCAGGGATGTCTGCGAAAAGCTTCACAGGGATTTTGTGCAGAAATTCAAGTTTTCCAGGATATGGGGCAAGAGCGTGAAATTCAGCGGCCAGAAAATCATCAAGCTCGACCATAAATTAATGGACAATGACATTCTTGAACTGCATTTGAGATAATTGAGCTGTCTACCTCTGAGATTATATTATTTTATATCATTTCTGTATTTTATATCATTTCTGGAAGAATAATTCACCCCATCCCATCATGAATTAAGGCATGGCTCAATAATTTTATCTCGCTGACTTTGTACTCATCTGCCTGGTTCATAATTTTGTAGAGCCTGTGCGGATAATCATATTTTCGCAAGGTAGGGATACGTATTTTATCCCCTACCAAAGCCTTTTCCAATATTCGGAGGGGGTCATTTGACAATTCATCTGCCATCGGACCTGAATAATCCTTGGAGCGTGGTTCGATACCGATAAAAATGTGATAATCACTTCCCTCTTCAACAGTGCTATCAACCAAATCAGGGCTTATTTGGATATACACTCCGGTATTGGGGATTTCCGGATTCTCGGCTTGCAAAGGAGACGGAACTTCTGATACGTGCGCAAATTTTACCGATTTAATCGTCCCGGTCAGATAACTTTTCGCCACTGCATCTGGATCAGGAGATACCAAATTATAGTGGTGTGGATATTTTCGAGATTTTTCTATTTTGCCCGGAACCAGTGCGCCGTTTGGCAGGGTTTGTGTGTCCCATAAGGGTCTTCTCTCGCTTTGCTGGATGCATGCTTCCAATCCTCCAACAGCCGCGACACCCGATCCCAATGCAAACGATTTCAAAAAAGTTCTTCTGTCCATTGTAGTTTTCCACTTCTAATACAAGCTCAGCAAGTCTAATATTTACCTCTCTATTATAGTAAAAACTCTTTCTTTAAAAGTCTTTGCAGGGCAGGGCCTTGTCCGAAAACTCGCCTTCCGGCTCGGTTTGGACATCCGCTCAGCATTGCAGCTTCTCATGCATTGCATTTTTCTCCTCCGCAACTCCGAAAAATGCCTAACCCATCCTGGAATGGGCTTCGCAAAATTGATGCCCAAACTAACTTTTCGGACAAGGCCGCATGGCAGTGCATCATATGGTGAAAAATATCACAAGACTAATATAAGCTCAGCAAGTTCCATATCATAAATGGCACTCGAACTTGAACGCATCCCGAACACTGAATCCCTCAAGCCCAAGCCGGCATTCGAGGAACGGTATACAACGCTTCTTGGGGAAAGATATCCGCAGTTTATGGAATGCTCATTGTCTTTCCTCAGGAAATCAATTAGGGTGAATACGCTGAAAACAGATGTCGGCACTATTGTAAAGCGATTGTCGCCAAAATGGAAGCTTACACCTGTCCCATGGTGCGCAGAAGGCTTCTGGATTAAGGGGGAAAGAAGGGATGTTGGAAATTTGACAGAGCATGCATTGGGCTACATTTACATCCAGGAAGCGGCATCAATGATCCCGCCAATTGTCCTGGATGTCGGGCCCGGGCAATCCGTTCTTGACCTTTGCGCAGCGCCAGGCTCAAAATCAACCCAGATTGCACAATATCTCCAGAATTCAGGCGCGCTTATCTGCAATGATTTCCTCGGCGACAGGATAAAGGCCCTGGGGATGAACCTGCAGAGGTGCGGAGCGATGAATACAGTAATCACGCAAACCAAAGGCCATAGGTTCAAGGAGCTGAATCTGGAATTTGACAGGATACTGGTTGACGCGCCATGCTCTGGAACAGGCACAATTAGGAAATCCCTCAGGACTCTCAAGATGTGGAATCCGAACATGGTCAGGCGGCTGTGCGGAATACAGAGGGAACTCATTCGCACCGCATGGGGCCTTTTGAAGCCTGGCGGAATAATGGTTTATTCAACCTGTACTTTGGAGCCGGAAGAGGATGAAGGAGTTGTTTCTGATTTCCTGGCCGGGCATTCGGATGCAGAACTCCAGAAAATTGATTTCAAGGGAAGCAGGAGTCCTGCCATCCTGGAGTTTGAAGGCCGAAAATATGATGGTGCTGTCAGGAATTGCCTGAGGCTCTGGCCGCAGGACAATGACACAGAAGGATTTTTTGTGGCAAAATTCAGGAAAAAATAACCTGTTTTTATATTCCAATGGGAATAATTCAAGCATTAAAATTTATAAAGAGTTTCTTTCCCCAATGTATTGCAGCGATGGTGCTTGAACGATCATGATGGTGTTTGAATGAGCATAATATTATCCAATGGCTACAGGGAGACGGCAGAAGTTGAATTCTCAGGAAAGCATCCTGATATTTTCATGACATATGCCATGGCCAGGCTTGTGAAAAACCTGGCAGAAAAAACGCATGAAATTGATTCAAATGGCTCAGGCCTGCTGGGCAGGTTCAGGGCTGACCTTAACGGGCAGCTGGGCACTGTCAGGCACGAGCCTGGCAAGGTCACTCCCATAAGGCTGAGCATTGCAGGCCAGCTCGTGATTCCTGACGGTGTTGACTTTGAGGGGATTGCATACCAAACTCTTGAAGAACAGCTGAGGGAGTCAGGCTACCTTGATACAGGCAATTTTTCCCTGGACAATGCCATAATTGACCACAGCAGGATTACCCCGCAGGCTATCAACATCAATGCGACCTCAAATGGAAACAAGTTTGCTGATTCTGCCATTGCCTATGGCCATTATATCCGGCCGCCCCATGGAATACATGGAACCTTCCCGTCCCTTGAAGTGGCAAAAAAAATCGATGAGACCCTGGACAACCTTGTAAGGCTGAAGAAGAATGAGTTGATGCCCGACGGAAAAGTGCATGTCACAGTTGAGCACAGGAAAGACGGATTTGATGTCGTGGATGTTTATCTGTCCGTGGCCCACGCGCCTGGCCTGAACTCAGACTACAGGGAGACAATAAAAAAGCACATTATTGCAAACCTGCCGGAATACAGGCTCGGCAGGGCCCATTGGCATATCAACGAGGGGGATTTTGACCAGTATTTTATCCAGGCAGACTCAGGGGTAAGCAAGGCCAAGGACCCGGAGATTATTACAGGGGGCCTCCATCAGCTCGGCACTGACAAGGTCTGGGGGAAATGCATGTACAAGGCCAGCAGTGTCATTATTCCATATGCTTTTGCTCTCTCAAGGGCAGTTGCCGAGGAAACAGGGGCAGGTTTTGCATCGGTAAGGGTCAGCTCAAAATACGGGCAGAAAGAAGCTGACATTGAAATTGCTGACCTGGATTTTTTTCTCGGGGATGACCGGCCGTGTATCAGCGATGCTTTGCAGCACATGCCAAGGGACAGGAAGCAGATACTCGGGCTGCTTGGGATGGACACCGGCATTGCAGCATACCGCCAATTCAATGACGTCGCTGGCTTCCATGGCAATGATAAGCCTTGGAAACAGCACAATGCAGGGCTCCGCGCCCTATTCCATAAGCACCTGAGCAATGCCATAAGCGACAATGAGTGATGGCCACTGCCACAACAACATTAAGCATCAGCATTAATGGTGTCATTTCTTTTGCAAAAAATATTTATAGTCTAAAAAATGCATCCAAGCCATGTCAACAAAAATGTGGGTCGATGGCTCATGCCACTTGTGCAACAGGCACACGCTTAAGAAATGCGACGGCTGCAGTAAGTTTGCCTGCGAAAGCCATTCAAAGGTCATTAAGCTGGGAGGCTACACGCTTGATGTATGCACTGTCTGCATGAAAGGTATGAAGCCCGGCGCTAAGATTGGCGGCGTGATTATTACAGAAAAGGCTATGGAAGATATCTGAGAATGCTTATTTTTGCCCGCCAAAGCAAAGCTTTAAATACTAAAGATTTTTTACAAATCTCAGCATTCTGAGAGAAGTTCTGGGGAATTACTAGCGGAACTTAAGGCGAGCATTGAGGCCAGATAAACGAGCCAAAGCCGAGTCAATAAAGGAAACAGAGGCGAATAAAAAAATGGATACGGAAAATATCTTCCAAAAAGGAACCACAACAGTTGGAATTGTCTGCAAGGACGGAATAGTGCTGGCCGCTGACAGGCGGGCCACAGCTGGAAACCTGATTGTGAATAAGAGGACAGAGAAAGTCCAGCTGATAAATGACAATATGGCCATCACAATGGCAGGGACAGTGTCTGATGCTCAATTGCTTACAAAGTTAATAAGGGCGGAAACGACCCTGAAAAAGATCAGGAGCGGCAGGGAGCCGAATGTCAAGGAAACAGCCAATCTGCTGGCCAACATGGTCTATGGCAATATCAGGAAGTTTTCAATCATTCCGGGAATTGCGCATTTCCTCATGGGCGGCAAGGATGATGAGGGATTCCACATTTACGATATCTTTGCAGACGGCTCTATTACAGAAGTGGATGATTACATTACATCCGGCTCAGGCAGCGTGATGGCCTACGGCGTTCTGGAAACCCTCTTCAAGAAGGACATGTCAATTGACGACGGCGTTAAGCTGGCAGCAAAGTGCATAAACGCAGCCATGCAAAGGGACACCTATTCCGGCAATGGCATTGATGTTGTCACCATAACCAAGGATGGCCTCAAGAAAGTGCTGTCAAAGGATTTGACGCCAGTGTTGGAGATATAAAAGAAATATAAGAAAAGGAATCCCGGCGGCAAAAGCGCCATCCAGGTGCCAATAATCAACTAAATCAACCTGGTTAATTTATGAAACTAACAACAAAATAACACTAAAAACAATATCTGAGATGAAAATGCTGAAATGTGATATTCTATGATGAATGAAATCTTAAAGGAAGTTATGAAATTTTTGCCAGAGGACAAAATAAGCGACGCTGGTTTTGAAGGCGCAAACATTGTGCTATACACCAAGGACACTGATTTTTTCCTGAACAACAACGGCATAATCAAGAAAATAGTTGACAATATCAAGAAAAGGGTTGAATTGCGGCCTGACCCGTCAATAACCCTGAATGCTGAAAAGGCTGAAAAGGAAATCAGGAAGCTCATTCCGGAAGAGGCCAACATTGACCAGATAATTTTTGACCCGCAGCGCTCTGTTGCAATTATCGAGGCTGAAAAGCCCGGCATTGCCATTGGGAAGCAGGGAAGCCTTCTCCGCGACATAAAGAACGCCACATTCTGGGTGCCGGTGGTGAGGCGAACCCCCCCGTTAAAATCCAAGATAACAGAAAACATCCGCGCTGTGCTTTACCAGAACAGCGAGTACAGGAGAAAGTTCCTGAACAAGGTCGGCCACAGGATTTATGACGGCTGGATAAGGGGCAAAAAGAGCGAATGGGTAAGGGTCACCTATCTCGGCGCGGCCAGGGAAGTTGGCAGGAGCGCTATTTTCTTGCAGACTCCTGAGTCAAGAATACTGCTGGATTGCGGCGTCAACGTCGCCTCCGAGGAAAATGCATACCCTTACCTTGAGGTGCCCGAATTCAAGATTGAGGAGCTTGACGCAGTCATAGTTTCCCACGCGCATCTTGACCACTGCGGGTTTATCCCGTATCTCTATAAGTTTGGATACAAAGGCCCGGTTTATTGCACTCCCCCGACAAGGGATGTCATGGGCCTACTCCAGCTCGACCTTATCAAGATTGCCAGGGGCGACGGCAAGGAAGCAATTTACACGACAGATGACATCAAGGAAATGATGAAGCACACAATCACTCTTGATTTTGAGGAAGTGACTGATGTCACTCCTGATGTTAGGATCACATTCTATCCGGCAGGCCACATCCTGGGAAGCGCAATGGTCCATCTGCACATTGGAAATGGGCTGCACAACCTGCTTTACAGCGCGGACACAAAATTTGGCAAGTCACAGCTTCTGGACGCAGCAGTAACCGAATTCCCGAGGCTCGAGACCTTGATGATAGAGGCGACATACGGCGGGAAGGACAACATCCAGCCGACAAGGCAGGAATGCGAGGCTCAATTTGCTGATATAATCAAGACAACAGTCAAGAACGGGGGAAAAGTCCTTGTTCCGGTTCTTGGAGTCGGCAGGGCCCAGGAAGTCCAGCTCGTCGTCGAGGAAATGATTCGCATGGGCGAATTGGAAAAAATACCTGTTTATGTGGATGGCATGGTTTGGGATGTGACGGCAATCCACACAGCCTATCCTGAATACCTCAATACCTTTGTCCGCAAGCAAATTTTCCACAAGGATGCAAACCCATTCTTGTCCGACATTTTCAAGCGCATCGGAAGCCAAAAGGAAAGGATTGAAGTCCTTGAGGAAAAGGGGCCGGGCGTTATCCTTGCAACATCAGGCATGCTGACAGGCGGGCCGTCAGTGGAATACTTTAAGGCATTGGCATCAGGCTCCATGCATTCGATAATTTTCGTTTCATACCAGGGCGAAGGAAGCCTTGGCCGAAGGGTCCAGCGCGGCGAGAAGGAAATCATTTTCACTTATGGCAACAAGCAGGAGATGATTAAAGTCAATATGAATGTCCATACCATTGAGGGATTATCCGGCCACAGCGACAGGCGTCAGCTCATGAGCTTCGTGCACAAGTGCAACCCCAAGCCAAAAAAAGTCATTGTAAACCACGGCGAGTCCAGCAGGTGCCTTGACTTGGCGTCGTCTATCCACAAGGCCAACAGGATAGAAACTGCAGCGCCGAGAAATCTTGAGACAATAAGGATTAGGTAGATAGACAGGGAATAAGGTGGCTTGAGCATTAAGCAGGGGGATAATGAAGAATTCTATAATTGAGGGATGGTTTATAATCGAGAGATGGTTTGCTCAGCATAATAATCCCTGAGCAAATTCTCAGTAGCATGGATAAAAGGGCCCGCCCTTTGAAATGATTGGCCGTCAACAGGTATTTTTCCAGTAATTTTCAATTGCAGGCTTTGCTTGCCAGAAGCCTTTGATGCAGGGGTATGGTAAAATGAGACATTCGAGACCTCTGGCGCAACGGCCATGCCCAGCTTTCCGGCAAGGTCCCTTATTATCCTTAATTGCGGGGATTTCTCAAAAGTCTTCATCATGGAAGGAGGCAAGCCAACCAAAGTTGACAGGTACATTATTTCGATTGCACCAGAATCCGGATACTGCAGCATCGACATGGTTGATGTGCCAGCGGGATTCAAGACATATGTCTCTTCAAATCCATTCTGGAGCCTGTCATATCTTTTGTCTTCAATGGGCTCCCTTGGCAATAATCTTCTCCCAACACCATTCAGTTTAATCATCCCCGCAGAACCAGTCAGGAGCGTATATCCCTCCGGGCCAACTTTTGAATCTATTGCATCCAGGAAATCATCGAAATTCTGCCGGGCCTGTGTAATCAGATATTTTCTCGGGTTGCCGAATACTTTCATCTCTGCAAATTCTTTCTCTGCCCTTTTAATTAGTGTTTCAGTTTCCATAACTGTCTTGACAAGAACAAAAATAAGATTATACCTGGTTTGCCTCCAGCTTTTCCTCCATTGTCTTGAATTCCTTCCTGAGGCTGTCCAGCTGGACTTTCTTGTAAGGATTAATCTGCCCCATCTTCTCATCCCATTCAAGGACGCTGATTTTATCCCTCATTGTCACTAATCTTGACCGTATCTGCTCGTCTGTCATTCCGACCGTGGCCTGGGCATTTTCCATTATAAAGCACCTCTGCTTCCACAACCCCTGTATTCTTTAAAGATAAGAATTATCGAACTTCTATTCAGCAAAAGTGCAAGCTATTTAAAGGTTTGGGATGCAGTCAGGAGGTCATGGAGAGGAAAAAGAAGGGAAAGTTGCAAAAAACCAAAAAAAATGCCTATGACTTGGTTGTTTTTGACCTGGACGGGACCATCATTGACAATGTTAAATATATTTGGCAGCTGATCCACACTTATCTTAAAACAGACCAGAAAAAAAGGGAGCATTACAGGCAGCAGTTCTTTGCAAGGGAAATTCATTATGCTGAATGGGCGCGCATGGACATAAAGCTGTGGAAAGAAAGGCAGGCAAGGAAAAAAGACATCATGCGGGGCATGTCATCAATCAGGCTCATGAACGGGGCACGGCAGACACTGATGGCCCTTAAAAAATCAGGGCATAAGCTTGCAATCATTTCAGGCAGCCTGAACATCGCCGTGGAAAAAGTGCTCCCGGAATACAGGGAAATTTTTGATTATGTGCTTGTGAACAAAATTTATTTTCGCCGGAACGGGGAAATCAGCCGCATCATTCCAACAAAATATGATATCGAGCACAAGCTGACCGGCCTGAAGCACATTTGCAGGCTGGAGAATATCCATCTGAGCAGGACCGCTTTCATAGGCGACAATTATAACGATATCCATATCGCAGAGGCAGCTGGCCTGTCTATTGCTTTTTGCCCTAATTCAAAGGATCTTGAAAAAGTGGCTGACGTAATCATCAGGAAAAAGGATTTGCGCCTTGTTCTTCCGCACATAACCGAATAGCTTTGAATTTAGCTTGGCGCATGCCCAGGCCAAGCTTTGCCCATCCCGCCTGTGCATAATTCATTTGTTGATTCCCGGTATTTTTGGAAATCCGGAAACCACCTTTTCATTCAGCTTTTTTACCAGGTCTACAATAAAATTGATATTGTCCTCCACAGTTCCCATCAGGGTTTCCAGGACATTCCTATCCTCCGTCATCTTCATAATCTGCTCGACAAAGCTGGACATGCAAAAGGCCTGCGGGAAATTGCCATGCTGTTGTCCGCTATGCTGGTCGAAATGCTCGGCGCAGAGGTACAAATCAGTTGAAAATTCTATGGCATCAAGCAGCATCTTTCTTGCCTTGGCGAGATTCCTTGACCTTATATAATGGCTGACCAGCCACAGTGTGGGCAGAAAGAAGGGCAAGACTGCATCTTCATACCTTTTTACAGCCCCCTTGTCCATTATTAATTTCTCCTCAATCAGCTTGAGTGTTGCCCTCATTTTCCTGTCACCCGGCTCGACCAGGCCATAATCCTCCACCGCAAGCACCGAGATGTCAATTTGCGCATCCTCGTCATAATTCTGCAAAAAGGCCTGCCTTTGCTCTGACCAGGCATTCCTTGTAATCTCGCTTTTCATTTTGCTCCTTGTTTTTTCCCAAGAATCTGGATACTTGTGCCCGAGCACATTGGCCATTCTGATTGCCGACTCCAGGCCCACAAAGCACAGAACTTTTCCATAAACCCAATGCTCTTTTCTTTCCCTGAATTCCCATATCCCGTTCTCCGGCCTGTTGTAATTAGCCTGAATCCAATTTGCGGCTTTCCTTATCTTTGTCCAGCAATGCTCAAGCATCTCCACATCCTGAGTGAAAACATAATAAAGGTAAGTGGTGTGGAGAACACTCCCCTCGCTGTCAAGCTGCAGCTGGTTTTTGGCGCCATTATTGACACGAATAATCTCTTCCATATTGGGCCCTCTTAATTTCTTCAGGACCATCTCTTTAGGGGCAGTCTTGCCGTTTATTGTGTAGAATGGCTGCTTCCAGTGGCCATCATTGCCTTGAATGAAATAAAAAAACCTGAGCTGCCTCTTAACTTCCTCAAAATGCCCGGTCATCAGCAATGCCCTGCTCATAAAATACGAATCCCTTATCCAGCAGAATCTATAGTCCCAATTGTCTGTCCCCGCGGGCACCGCAGGAAAACTTGCAGTCGGCGCAGCAATCATTGCGCCTGTCTTTTCAAATATCAGCAGCTTCATGGTCAAAAGGCTTCTCTCCAGCATTTTGCTGAATTCCATATGGTCCAGCTTAATTCTTTTTCCCCTGTCCATCCAGTCCTGCCAAAATTTTACTGCTCTCCCAAACTCCAGCTCGGGATCAATGTACTTTGCCCTGTTCAGCATGCCCCTCACCGCCCGTGCGGTCTCGCTATAGGCCAGCACAAGGCTGGCATTCCTCTCTCCTCCCTCCTTCAGCTTGAAATCCTTGAAATTCTCCGGCTTCAGGTAAATGCCGAGGCTGGCCATGGGCTTTTTGGAAATCATCTGCGTTTCAGCCAGGTCCTTAAACTTTTTTTGGGAGCTGCCTATCCCTGAATTAACACGGATTGAGAATCTCCTTGTTTTGGGCGCAAGGTTTTTCACAGAAACGATTCTGAAGAGGAATCTCTGTTTCCACGGGAAGAAATCAGTGATGGTCATGGTTGTCTGCTTAAAGGAAATTGTTGTCTGCAAGACATTGGTTTTCGGGATATAGGCCTGTTTTGTGTTTTGGACCAGGAGCTCCCTGTTGTTGTCCAGCAGCGACAGGCCGAAGCTTTGCCCTGAAATCCTGTCCAGGGCCCTGGAGTAGACAATATTTCCGTCGAATTTTGGCAGGCATAGCCAGTCAATTTCTGCGGTGGGTGAGACTAAAGCGCAGGTCTCCCCATTGCCAATAATCCCGTAATATTGCTGTCTTGGCATAGCAATCCTCTTGTGTTGTACCCTTCATCCAGTGTCCTGGGTGGTAAGGGCCCGGCCCGGCAGCGAGGGCATAATCATTCTGGGCAAGGCCTCAACTTTTCAACTGGTTAATGATTTCTATTATCCCTCTTGAAGCTGGCTTTTTGGTAACATGGTCTGCCACCATTTTCAGTTTAGCATGGGCATTTGCAACCGCAACCCTATAACCCGGAAGGTTGAAGAGCTCCACATCATTTTCCGCATCCCCTATAATTATGACCTTTCCAGGGTCTAATTTAAGCAGGTCCAGTGCAATTTTGCTGCCTGTCGCCTTGTCCACATTTTTTGGCAGGACCATTATCTCGTCCACATTGCGCACCAGCTTGAGATGCTTGCGAATTGGCTTTAATGCTTTTTCCAGTCGGGAACTGTCCCTGACATTTACGCTTGTTATCACGCTGCCGAACCTTGCCTTGATACCCTCATGCTTTATCCTGCCCATGGCAGTTGCAACAAATTTGTTGGTGATTGTAATCATCCTGTCATCTTCGCTCATATAGATAACCGCTCCGTTCTCTGACACAACAGCGTCAAAAATGGGATACCTCTTATAAAAATCTATGGCAAATTTTTTTGGCCTGCCAGTTGACAGTATCAGGGGCTTTCGCAATCCCTTGAGGGCTTTAATGACATCGTTGCCCACTCTTCCCGGGACATCAGCCAGAGTCCTGTCAAGGTCCGTGACAAGGCCTTGGACATCCTCCAACTTCATCATTCGCGGGCTGTATCTCTCAGTTTTCTCAAGCAGAACATCGTGGTATAGCTTTATATGCTTGTCTACCGTATAGCTTTTCAGGAATTTTTTCTTGACAGTTTTCATGCCATTTTGGCCCATCCTTTCTCTTAGTTTCTCATCGCCCAGCAGTTTTATGATGTATGCGGCCGTTGCCTTGTAATCCCCGACTCCGACCAGATAGCCATTATAGCCGTGCTTGACCTGTTCCGGAATGCCCCCTGCATTTGTGCCTATAATCGCCTTTCCGCAAGCCATCCCTTCTGTGACTGACAGCCCGAACCCTTCAAGTTTTGAGGTCAGGGCAACAATATCCGCGGAATTGTAGACTTCCGGCAGGCTTTCATAATCTATATTCCCTGTAAATACTACCTTTTTCCTTAGTCCCAGCTCCTTTATCACATCCTTCACTCTTTTTTCATACACTTTCCTGTCATTGCTTATTTTTCCTGACAATGATTTGCCTCCCACAAACACAAGCCTTGCCTCCGGGTATTTTTTTAGCACCGCAGGCATTGCCCTGATAAGTTGCTCGTGGCCGCTTTTCCTGTCAATTCTCTGAACACACAAAATGACCTGCGCATTCTTTTTCATGCGGTATCTTTTTCTGAACCTGCTTGGCGGCACATCCAGTTTTTTGAACAGTGCTGTATCCGTGATGGGGCAAATAACCTCCACTTTTTCCCTTATCAGGCCGTGTTTGACGGCTTCGTCGGCATAAGCCCTTGTTGAGAAAATCACCCTGTCAAATTCGTTCATGTGCCTAATCATGAATTCCTTCAGAAACCTGGACATTGTGGGCACAAAAGGAATGTGCCATGTGAATATCAATGGAATGCCCCTTGGAATATACCTGTAAAGCAAAAGAAGCTGGAAATCATGTATATGCACAACTTCTGGAAGCTCCTTTTCCAGCAGGCTGTCAAGCTGGTTGCCTATCTCATCATTTACCTTATAATACTCCGCATATCCCTCACTTTCCACAGGGTCCTTTGTAAACCCCACAGCAAGGCCATGCGATTCATTATACACAGCTTCCTTAAACCGTGAGTAACCGGCCAGCATTTTCCTGTCCAGAGGCTCCTTGGGCACTCGAAATACAGAAATATTCCTGATTTCCTCATAACTTTCCGCATTTGGCGGCCTTAAATGCACTTCAGACACGCTGTGCCCGCGCTGCTGCAACCCTACTCCCAAATTAAGCAGGTGTGTTGAAACACCACCAATGTTGGGAAAGAACGACTGGCTTGCAAATAGTATTCTCATGGTTCCTCCACCGTGCTGCTCTAAAAATAAACTATCTGTACGACCTGCAAATTAAAAAAATTCTGCTTCAATACATGCAGATCTTAGCCATAGAGATTCTCCTTTCATTTAAATATTTTATGCAACTTAGCTGAAAAATATCGAGAACAACCATGCAACTATATCAAGATTTCCAGTTCCTTTATCTTTTCCCTCAATGTCTCTATTGTCTTGGTATTGTCATGCTGGTCAAGAAGCGTGCCGCACTCTGGGCACTTGAACTCGTACTCAGTCGCCTGGTCAAAATCCATCCTGACGCAGGCATTTTTGCACAGGAAGAAGAATCCCCTATTTTTCTCCTCTTTCTCAAGCCTTTCCTTGAATCTTGAAATCTTCTGGATTTTCAGGTGGCTTACGAGATCCTTGACCCTTCTCTTGTTGAATGTCCAGTAGCTGATATACCATCCCTTCTGCCTGTCCTTTTTCCTTTTATAGGTCACAAGATGCTGGTTGTGCAGCCTGTACAGTATATTCCTTATCATGTGAATCTCAGAATTGGTCTTTTCCGCAATCTTGAACTCGCTGATGTTTTGCCTGTCCTTGAGGTATTCAACTACCCTCACTGCGTCGTCGCCAACAACTTCTCCAACTAGCTCGAAGATTTTCTTGTTGGTAATTTTGCTTCCGTCTGCTTTTGGCGCAGCTGCCTTTTTTGCAGGCACACTTTCAGTTTTTTTCTTTGCCATAGGATTAGGTGATCGTTTATTCCAGTGTGGGCGCATTCCATTGCCTACATACACAAGGATTGCCCTTTAGATTGATAATACTGAACCTGGTCTGTCCCCCCTCAGAATCCATCATTATCGAAAAGCCATTTCCTAAAGCACACTCATATATAACCTGTATATATGGCCTGCATGCTCATGAACGGTCTTAAACTTAATTTTTGCCATTTTTCATTTAAATACTTTGCGGTGTTATAAAATATAGATTAAAGTATATATATGACCTCCAAATTTTTGTCGTCGGGAAGCTGCCATCCCTAAAACTTATAAATGACAGCGGGTTTTGCAGGATGTCATGGCGCATGCTATCTACATAAGGGGAAGAAGGACAGATATAATACACCTGGGGCCAATAACAACTTCCGCAACGGAGATAGGCCAGCTTTTCAAGGCCTGGCTGGCCATAAGCCTGGCATTTGCAATTGTCCTCGGCGGTTTCTCATTGACTACGAAATTCTTGCAGGTGATGGTAATAGCTGCCTTTACTGTCGGCATTGGATTTCTGCTGCATGAGCTTGCCCACAAGCTTGTGGCGCAGGCCTATGGTGCATGGGCAGAGTTCAGGTCTTTTGACCAGATGCTGCTGTTGGCCATTATAATGAGCTTTTTTGGCTTTGTCTTTGCAGCGCCTGGCGCAGTTTTCATTCACGGCCATATTGACATGAGAAAAAATGGGATTATTTCAGCGGCAGGCCCATGGACAAATATCGGCATTGCCATCCTTTTTGCGATTTCGGGTTTGATTTTTTCCTTGCCTGCAATTTTCATTGCCTATGGCTTTATGATCAATGCATGGCTGGCTGCATTCAACATGATCCCCTTTGGCAATTTCGACGGCCGGAAAGTCTGGGCATGGAGCAAGCTCGCCTATATCATCACTTTGCTGATCAGCATTTTCCTGGTCATGGCATCCCAGATGTTTACTTTATTGTAAGATGAATATTGTAAGATGAATAATATTGCTGATAGGCCGTTGATGGATGTGGCAATATTTCCAACTGAGATGTTGTCCAAACTCACTTTTTGGGCAAAGCTTGCCAATGGGTAAACTTTATATTCTGCAGGGGATTGTTCTGGCTAATGCAAATCGAAGACCTTGGGAAATGGAGAAAAGCCGGCAGGCTGACAGCAGAAGTAAGGGAATTCTCGCGCACAGTTGTCAGGCCAGGAACAAGAATCCTTGATGCAGTTGAAATCATTGAAAAGAAAATCTATGAGCTCGGCGGAGAGCCTGCATTTCCTGTCAATATCTCGCTGAACGATTGCGCTGCGCATTACACTCCTGTCCCCAACGATGAAACAATATTTTCTGACCAATTGGTTAAAGTGGACTGCGGCGTTCATGTCGACGGCTGTATTGGCGACACAGCAGTGACCATTGACCTTTCAGGCAAATACGCAGACCTTGTCAATGCTGCAAAGGAAGCTCTTGAAGCGGCAATCGCGACTTTGAAGGATGGAGGGTCGCTTGGCGAAATCGGCGCAACTGTGCATTCCAAAATAACTTCAAAAGGCTTCTCGCCTGTAATCAATCTTTCCGGGCACGGTTTGAACAAGTTTGTCGTGCATGACTCCCCTAATGTGCCAAACTATGACACAGGAGATGCAAGGAAGGTTGCGGCAGGTTCGATTATTGCCATTGAGCCTTTTGCCTCGCTTGGCAAAGGTGAAATCTATGAGTCTGGCAATGCCATGATTTTTTCTGTCTCCCGAAAGGCAGGAATCCGGAATATCATCACCAAGAAGGTTTTCCAGGAAATAGAAAAGTACAGGGGGCTGCCTTTCTGCACCAGGTGGCTTGCAAAAAAATTCCCCGAAGCCCAGGTGAATTATGCCATGCGAGACTTGAAGCAGTTGGGCGTCTTGCATGATTATCCCCCATTGGTTGATGTCAGGCACGGCATGGTCAGCCAGGCCGAGCACACCATTTTTGTTGGCGAAGATGGCATTGAAGTCTTGACAAAGGTGTGATTTCTTAAGAGTGGCAACTATAGCCAAGCTTTAAAAATAAGCTTCTCAACGCATATGCATGAAACCGCATCGAATGCATTATAAAGGGGGAGGCTCCCAAAAAAAGCAGCGATTTGAGGCAGCGCGCCGCAAATTGGACATTTTGGTTTCTGAAAATTATGCACATTACAATCCGAAAAAGCATGGCAATTATGGGGATTTTGCGCGCATGATAGGCGATAACCATGGTGCTTTTGTGTCAGGAGTTTTGAAATTATACCGTTCCGGGAATTACATTGAAGAAACCAAAAGGATGATGGATGACGAACTGGATTTTCTTGGATTGAGAGAGCAGGTTTTGCTTGCCCAACAAATGGATGGGCAGCTTTCGCTTGAGCGCATATTGCCCGGCGGCTACAGGCGCATAAAAGAATCTGACAATCCCTGGGTGTCCGGCATTACGGCAATTAGGAATTACCTCACCCGGACCACTCCCAAAGATGCCACCCTGCTAGTGGCAGTTTATGAGCCATATGGCCTAGTTGACCACCACCATCTGAAGAACCCGCTTGTGCTTGGCGAGTCATCCATGCCAAAAAGTCCTGATGGCAGGCTTGTTGTCACGGCAAATTATGATGGCGGAACCTATAGGGTGGATTTTACCCTTGCCAAAGAACCAGATGGAAAGTCGCATGCTGTTATGTTCAAACCTTATGTTCCCCCTATTCCCCGACAACCTTCACAATGACCCTTTTCCTTCTTTGCCCGTCGAATTCCGCATAATAGATTTGCTCCCACGGCCCGAGGTCCAGTTTTCCGTCAGTAACTGGCATCACAACCTGGTGTCCCATCAGGGTCCTTTTCAAATGCGCATCAGCATTGTCTTCGCCAGTCTGGTGATGCCTGTATGGCAGGCCATATGGCGCAAGCTTTTCAAGCCATGCCTGGAAATCCTCTATCAGCCCAGATTCTGCGTCGTTCACATATACGGCTGCAGTGATGTGCATTGGATTTATCAGGGCAAGGCCATCTTTGATGCCGGATTTCCTGACCGCATTTTCGACCTGGCCGGTAATGTTGAGAAATTCCTGTTTCTTCTTGGTGTTGAACCAGAGATATTCTGTGTAAGGCTTCATATTTTTCATGGATATGTTTCATGTTTTTAAATCTATATCAGAAAAAATTTATTGGAAATAAAAATGCCGCTACGCTGCCACCAGCACTCTTTCTTTTTCCCTCTTGGGCATTGGCTCCCGTTCTGGCGGCTTTTGCCGTGAATAATGGTTCCTGAGCGGGCCTAACAGTTCAGCCGGCTGCGGTATTCTGTAGTCACTAACTTTGGGAATAATATGGTAGTGCACCCTGTTCAAATGCTCCTTCCCTTTTCTCGCTTCGTGTACGACAATCGCAATTTCCTGTACTGCCGGGTCCCGCAAAAGCACTTCCACGGCCCCTCGCATATTTTCACCCACATATTTTCTTTCTTCCGGGTTCATGTATTCCAACCGTGCAATCCTTGTGTCAGCATCTATCCTTCGGGGATTAAGAACATCATATGGCACTGACAATTGGCTGAATTCATCCCAGTGAAAGGTAAGCTCCTTTTTTTCACTCTTCTGCTTGAATGCTTCCAGGGGGGTTTCCACTCCATATCCAGGTTTCATAAGCATTTCAACCCACCTGGACTCGTCATCAGCAACGGCTCTCGTGTCGCTTGTCGCCGGCAATGTATACCCTCTGATCATGAGCGATTTGCTCTCAGGCCTCTTTGTTATTTTATACACCTGAACCAGGCCCTCGAGACTTTCATCCTGAGAAAACAATCGGGCCAATTCACTTCCGCTTGCGGTAATGGCGCGCATATCCTGGTAGGTTATATCATCAAGTGAATGCCTGTTTGGGAATACAGTCACAATGACTGCCTGCCCATCTCCGAATTCCGACACAAAGGAATAATGTTTTTCCCTGTCCTCCTCGGAAGAATAAGACCCGCTGTGGTAAAACTTTCTGCCCAGCCTTGCCTCTTTTGTATCCATTGAGTAATTTGGTCCCTGGCCATTTCCCATATTGATAATTTTTTGCATCAGGCCAGGCGGAAGCTGTCCATTGCTGGGTAATTTCAACTGCGACCTGAGGTTCGGTTTTCCGGCATTAGAAATAGTATTGTTTACCAGTTCGTATCTGTCATCCAGTGTAGTCCCTTCATATGCCATTTCTAGCCACTCTGTACACACTGTAATGTCTTCAACCTGCAGGGGGGCATAGAATTACAATTATAAAAACTTTTCTATTTATCATACTTTATATGATAACTCAATTAGGCCTCTTATAACTCTCATAATTTAGCCATGGCCTTATAACTATGGTCCAATAATCCAGCTAAGAATCAGCCCTTCTCGCAAATTATTGCCTCATCCTCACCCAGAAAAACATGCAGGGTCTTTTCCCCGGCCAGCCCTGCCTGGATTGCGTTTTTCTCCTCCCAATACCTGTCAGGCGCAATGTTGCCATGCAAGACAGCCTTCCTGGCATTGAAGCCTGCTAGGCTATGCCTTATGGCATCCTTGCCATTTGATTCAATAGCCAAAACCTTGTAGCTTGCCTTGAAGAAATCCCCTTTAACCAGCTTCTCAGAAGTCAGGTATTTTTCATACATAAACAAGCCTTGCCCGGGGATTCTCTGCACCAGCCCAGCGCGCTCTGCAGCAGGGTCAACCTCATATATATAATCCAGCGGGGAGGCATAAGCAAAAATGTTTTCCTCATCCTTGTCTGTGAGCCGTGCTTCCTGCGGAAGGCAAACAGCTGAGATATTTGACAGCCTGGCCTTGCCGAGGTAAATGTTAAGCCGGTTCAACTGCCCATTGAGGCTTATATATTCCCTTTCAGAATCCTGGGCAACCCACCTGATCTGCGGAGGCAGCTCTATGCAAAGGGATTCAGAGATTTTTCCATAATACCCAATCAAATCCTGGATTGCAGGTTGAAGCGAGCCAAGAGACCTCGATGCTTCCGTGGCAGGCCTTTCCGGGTCGCAGAAAATCACATCTGCTTTTTTTATGGTTTTAAGCAAAGCCATTCCATCGCCGGAGTGAAATTCAATATTGCCAACTCCTTCTTTTTCAGCATTGAATTTTGCATAGCCCACTTTTCTGGGGTCAATGTCGACGGCAATTACCCTTTTGCATGTTTTCGCAAATGCAATGGCCTGCATGCCAATGCCGCATCCAACATCCACAATTTCGTCGCAGGCAAGCCTCTTTGCGCGATATGCCGCAATAACCTGGTTTGTTGCAAATCTTAAGTCAGATTCATTAAAGGCAAAAGAATCCGGCAATTTCCCAGTCCTGGAGTTGCTTATAAGCGCCCTGGCAATGGAGAATGCTTCTTCAAAATCCCCTGATCGGACTCTTGATTTTATCCTGTCTTTGTATATGCCCTGCCTGATCAATTTTTCAATTTTGTTTGCAGATTCCTTCAAAGAAGCTGGTTCTGATGCCATGCAGGCAAATTAATTGGCCGCATTAATAATATTTGCTATAAATCACAACTGTATTAGGACACTAGTCAGGGAGCACCCGGATTAGTCAGGTCTTTTTCAACAAGCTTGCACGGCATGCACCTGCCTGTCCCAAGGACATAGCCTATGACCTCCTCTGGAATTGGCTCCATCAACCAATTATCCTCGATAAGGCGGCCAGCTATGGTATTATCCTGTCTTCTTAGGTAATTGCCCTGCACCTTATAGCCCGGCTGTTCAATCAGGTAGTCAATGAATTTTTCACGCATGAATGCTGGATTTTGCAGGTGTTTAAGAATTTAATTGTCTATTGTCAAGAACTGCCTTTTGCCATAAACGGCTTTGCCCGAAAAGCCCCTTTTCTGTCCAAATAGTCGGACTTTTATGGAGTTATTGGGCAAATCCATTCTAAGTGGCCTTATCCGAAAACTCGCCTTCCGGCTCGGTTTGGGCATCCGCTCAGCATTGCGGCTTCCTGCGAATTGCATTTTTCTCCTCTACAACCCCGAAAAATGCATAATCCCTCCGGGAATGGGCTTCGCAAAATTGATGCCCAAACTCACTTTTCGGACAAGGCCATTCTAAGCAGAATATTTAAATAGTCACCTTTATTGATGCTTTATATGGAACAGGAAAATATTTTCAATTGCCCAAGATGCTCGGGATTTTTCGCCAGGCAGCCTATGAGGAAATTGCAGCATCCTGCAGGCATACTCCTGGATGTATGTGACAAGTGCCATGGAATGTGGATAGACGGCCACGAGATTGCGGTTTTGGAGAAATCAGGCATCCTAGCTGACAATAAAAAAAGGGTAGGTAACGGAAAGAAGAAGGGAAAAGGTGGTAAAAAATGAAGAAACGGAATCCGTGGATGATTGGCGGGTTGATTGTGCTCGGAGTTATTGTTTTGCTTGTTTTGACGTATATATCAATTTATAATACCCTTGTCAGGATGAATGAAGGCGTCAATGGTGGCTGGGCAAATGTTGAGACCCAATACCAAAGAAGGGTTGACCTGATTCCCAACCTGGTGTCGACGGTGAAGGGTGCTGCTGATTTCGAGGCAGGCACACTTGAGGAAATAACCAGGCTCAGAAGCCAATGGCAGGCAGCGCCTGATGTAAATGCGAAGATAGAGACAGCCAACCAAATTGAATCTGCGCTGTCAAAGCTGCTTGTGATAGCTGAAAATTACCCACAGCTGACTGCCACACAAAATTACCAGGCATTGCAGGACGAATTGGCCAACACTGAAAACAAGATTTCAGTGGAGCGAAAAAGGTACAATGACCTTGTCAGGGCATTCAATGCGAAAATCAAGACTTTTCCAAGCAACATAGTTGCAGGGAACCTGGGCTACACTGACAAAACATACTTCGAAGCTGCTGCAGGTGCAGAGACAGCTCCACTTGTTGACTTCGGACAATGAGGCTGAATCGGACCAAGCTGGCCTTTTTTTTCATTTCTTTGTTATTTATCCTGCCAGGCCTGGCCATGTCCCAGGCAGCATCTGTCAAAATACGGCAGTATGTTGTGGACAATGCGAATGTTTTTGATGCAGGAACTGAGCTCGAGTTGACGCGGATTCTTACAGAGCTCGAGCAGGCCACCAATGGCGTGCAGTTCGTTGTGTTCACCGAAGCGCAAATCCCATCTGACACAACGCTCGAAGAGCGGACTTTAAGCCTTGCAGAGGAAAACGGGATTGGGAAGCAGGGTGCTGACAATGGCGTCCTGCTCTATCTTGCAACTGAAGACAGGCAATACCGCTGGGAAGTCGGCTATGGCATGGAATCAACCCTGAACACCCCCTTGCTCGGCAGGCTGTCGCGGCAATATATGGTTCCTGATTTCCAGGCAGGAAATTATGGGCTGGGAATTCTCAAAGGCATTGATGCTGCATCAAAGGTAATATTGGGCTCAACTGACCCTGACATTGTCAAGCTGCAGTCAGGTGATGCAGGCAGCGCATCAGAAATTTCAACAGGAAACATAATCATATTCTCAATTATAGTCTTGCTGGCCTTGATAATGGGCATAATGCGATTTTTTTTCATGACCCGGGCTGTTATCAGGCTGGCATCTGGGAAGTCCAAGAAGGAAGACAAGGTATTCCAGGACGTTGCAACTTTAATTTTGCTGGGCTCCCTTGGCGGTCGAAGAGGAGGAAGAGGTGGCTTTGGCGGCGGCGGTTTTGGGGGCTTTTCAGGAGGGGGAGGCAGTTTCGGCGGCGGCGGCTTTGGCGGAAGGTTCATTAATTGCTAGACATAATCTTACCGGTCTAGTTATAATCTTGCCAGTAAGCCAGTAATAATAACCTAACTATAATCTATAATATAACCAGAATAAGCTATAACCTGGAATAATCATAAACTATAATTACCTGTAAGCATTTCCGGCAGTTCTTTTCAGAAATTAGGTGGGCTGAGGGCATATTTGGGGCACATGACACATTTTCGGCATATTTTCATATACCAAATGGCAAAGCTATATAAACAAATTAACTAAACAATTGTAAAGTCAGACAGTTTCGCAATAAAAGGGTGAATAGGCGGGCCATATATTTCAACTGGTTCAGACAGGTCTATGCCCTGCTAAATTTGAGTGAGTATGGGCCACTGTCCAGCCACTATCAGCCACTATGCACGAACCCGCAGTGTTGCGCTGTTTATGATTCACTGCTGATAATGTTTCACTGTTTCACATCAAAATCATAAATTGAAAGTTGGGGGCACAGAGTTGAAGAAGCCAAAAATCATGAATAGGTTTATTTTGATATTTTTAATTGCCATAGCCATGGTATCTGGCATGCTCCTTCTGCAAAAGTATTTTCAGATAACAGGCGGGGACGGATCCTCAAGCACCGGAAAGGCAGCGTATGCTGACTCAGTTTCAGAATTCTCCAAGCTGAGCAAGTCAAAGAACCTTGGATTTGACAGCGGCGCTGCTGATAATTCAGATTCTGAAAACACAAATTCGCCATCCGATATGGTAACTGGCTCTGGCACTGTCAGTGTAAATGGGCAGGATTCTGTTGTGGACGGAGATTCTCAGGGCGCCCCGGAATTGAGTGCAAGCGCAAGTTTCTCTGGCTCTGGAGCTGATGCACGTGTAGCTGATGCCTCCGCAATGACCATGGAGGAGATTGTACAGACAAGGGAAATTCTGCAGCAGGAAGCCCAGCGTCAGAATATTGTGGTAAGCGATGAGCTTGTTGATTCTACTATCCAGGCCAGCCTTCAGATGTATGGCATGACTGAACAGGAATTGCAGGCAGAGCTCACTGAAAGGGGCATGTCAATGGAATCCTATAAGTCTGAAATGAAAACAAACCTTGAGATTGCCAAATTGATCACAGACAATGTTGACCTCGACAGCATCGAAGTCACAGTGGGGGAAGTCGATGCGTTTATCGCAGCAAACCAGGAAGCCTTTTCAGATTTCCTGGACAACCCGGACGCAATGGAAATGATAAGGGTAAGGGTGCGGAATCTCCTCATTCAGCAGAAGCAGCAGGAAATAATTGAAGGGTATGTGGAAACAATTAGCGCGACATAATCCGAATGCAGGGCATAATCCACAAGTTAAAAATCAAAAATCAAACTGGTCAAAAATGAAACAAGCAAAAAAAGGAATGGCCAATAACCCCGGGGGCAGCGCAGGCGCAGGAAGCGCCGGATGTGCCGGAAGTGCCAGTAGCTCAGGCGTTCTTCGTGCCGATGCATTTTATTCGAGGCTCTTTCTTATTCTTTGCCTATCCTTCTCTTTTCTGGCATTGGCCGAACCTGCATCAGCTGACATGATTGCGGCATGCCCTGTTGATATAAATTCCGCGGGAACATGGTACCTGACGGAAAATCTGGATTCCGCTTCCACCTGCATAAACATCCTGTCTTCAAATGTAACCCTGGACTGCACCGGATTGGGAATCACAGGCCACCAGAATGGGTCAGGCATTGTTGTGAACAATTCACAGGATGTGCTGATTACCAATTGCGAGGTTATTGGTTTCAATGTCGGTGTTGAAGCCTCAAATTCCGATGTTGCCGTGACCTATGGCTTAATTTTCAACAATTCAATCGGCATCTCATCAGATTCATTGTCGGCCATAAATGCATCCTTCAACGCGATCTTCTCCAATACCCAATGGGGTGCATTCAACGCAGCTGCCGGGCCTGTGCATGCGATTGATAATTACTGGGGCACAACCCTCCCTGCGGAGATTGAGGTAGCTCTCTCTGGCAATGTTGAATACGACCCATACTTAACTGAAAATCCGTACGATGATTTGGATTCTGACGGGATAATCAACCTCAGGGACAATTGCAAGAGCATTTCCAATCCAGACCAGGCTGATTCAGACCATGATGGAAAAGGAGATGCCTGTGACATCAATGTAATCCTTAATTGGTTTGTATTCGACCCGGTCAATGAAGCCTATAGCATCTATCCGCCTTTGCTGGCATCCACAGAGACAGGCTATTTTATCGTGCAGCTTCATGATATCTCGCAAAAGGATTCTACATTTTCAAGCATTTCAGCTACATCGCTTGGCCCTGTTGCTCAAAATGCATTCCTGGTCCAGTCAGGCCAGACCAAACTCCAGATCCAGTCAAATGCCAATGTGCGATGGGCTGACATTTACCATCCAGCGTTCAAATTGGGGCAGGACCTTTATTACCTGGCCTCAACAGGCGCAGGGTCTGGAACAAATGTTGAGATTGAAATATCCTACTTTCCAGGTGGAAGCGCAAGTGTTTTGCAGCAGCTGGCAAGCCTTAATGCCCAGATAATGTGGGAATTTGAAAACACTGTCACCTTGAACCTCTCAGTTGATTCTCTCCTGAACATTTCCCAAAATCCTTATGTATTCATGATTGGCAGGTATTACCCGGTCACCGAGAAAAATGATGTTGCGCGGGGGATTACCAGAATCAATGCAATGCACCAGGGAACTTACGGGACAATCTTGACCGGCGCCGGGCATAATATCAGCATTATGGACACCGGCCTTGATACTGCCATTGGCTGCCTTGGGCTCACTGATTGCAGCACCAAAAATCCAACCCTGATGCAGGATTTTATTGGCAGGCTGCTTGAAGTCCGGCTTTCCTCAGCACTGCCGGGCAATGCCACTGATACAAACAGCCACGGCACGCACGTCGCTGGAAGCGCAGTCGGGGACGGCTCCCTGTCTGGCGGCATGTTCAAGGGCGCGGCCCCAGATGCAAAATTCATGTACTTAAAGCAAATAGGAAACAATGCAGCAGGCACCCAGTATGCCATGCAGAAAGGATACAAAATCCTCACAAACAGCTGGGGCGGCACAAATTGCAGTTTCGCATATCTTCCTGTTGCCCAGACTTATGATCAGCTGACCTACCAATTTCCAAAGTCAGCAATGCTTTTCGCAGCTGGCAATGAGGAGCAGAATCCGTGCGGCGGGACCGGCCAAAATTCCATTGAGCCGGAGGCAGTTGCAAAAAATGTCATTTCAGTCGGGGCAACTGAATCGCTGAGGGCACTTCCAGCCCCGCCTGCTGCAGGGCCGCATGCTGGCAATTTCTATGTCACCACCTCCAGGCGAATAACAGGGCCTCCAAATTTCAATTATCAAAGCGGATTTCCAATAGGTACAATAGCTGGAGATGCAGACAATATATATGATATTGCAGGATTCAGCAGCCGGGGCCCAAATGCGAATCCACTCACGGCTAACACAGTGAGAATCAAGCCTGATATTGTTGCGCCAGGACATTATATAATATCCACCAGGTCCACTGTATGCGTGGATGACAGTGATGCCAACGCGGACGGGGGCATCAACCATTCCGATTGCGTGGGCAGGGGCCTTCCCGGAGGGCCATATTCCGCCTTCCAGGGAAATTATAGTGTCATTGACATATTGAACAGCTCAGGCAATGTCTTTGTCTCGAATTTCAACATAAGGGATTCAGATATCCCTGGTTTGCTTGTTTATCTGAATGCAAATTATTTTGGAGCGCCTTTCACAACTTCAAATGTCAGGCCAATCCCGGCCAATCCAAACATGCCGGGCGCTGCCACACAATTTTACATGTACAACAGCGGTACAAGCATGGCAACGCCTCACGTGGCCGGCTCGCTCGCTGTCATTCTTGAGTATTTCACCAAGCTCAAAGGATACAATGACGTTTCGTCGTCATTGATGAAGGCAATGATAATCAACGGCGCCAGGGATATTGGGAAGCTTGGAAGCCCCGGTGGCATGACCGCAACTAATGCTCCGGACAATGACCAGGGATGGGGAATGCTCAGCATGGATGATGCACTTTTCCCTGCAGGACTTGCCACCCGCCTTGTTTACAAGGATAATGAGGACCCGAACAAGCTCAAGGCAAACAACGACATTGTATCATACATTGCATTGGGCAGCGTCCCAATAAGATTTTCCAAAAAAGTGAATATCAGCATCACCCTTGTGTGGATGGACCAGCCAACAGCAGTGCCGAGCCATAACCTTGTCAATGACCTCGACCTTCTTGTTATAGACCCTAAAGGTGAAAAATTCCACGGGAATATTTTCAAGGCCAATGGTTTCTCTGTCCCTGAATCAACTCGTGCAGGAAAGGATGCAGTCAACAATGTCGAAAAAGTAAAACTGCAAAATGCAGTTGAGGGATTTTATAATATTTCAGTCATCGCCGCGTCAATCGCGGGCAACCCGCAGGCTTTTGCGCTGGTTGTTTCCCCTGTCATCGGGGCAGATTCCCAGAATGCCGCGGGCGAATACGATTATAATTTTTCGATTGGTGAAAAAGTTTATGCCGCTGCCGTTGGCTTGCCCAATGGGACAAGCGTAAAAGTTTATGCAATCAAGCATTCAGACGCAGTTGGCCTGGCAGAGGGCCAGTCCATTTCAAGCCTGGCCCAGCAGTCATCCGGGGCAGTGAGCGTGATGACAGACAACGCAGGCACATTCAGCGGGCAGTTGCTGTGGGAAACAAGCAAGGACATTAAAAAAATAATTCTGTCAAACGGCGAATTCAATATTCTGGTCGACGCCAATAACAACGGCAAATTCGAGGCATCAGTAGATGTGCTTGATTATTCAGGCAGGATAGGATTCAATGTCAAATGCGTAAATCCGGCGAATGGCAATACGTGCGGAGTCGTTGAGTCAGCCATTTCAACTGGCGTCAAGGAGCAGAATTTCAACAAAAAGGACGCTGCCTTTGCTGCTACTGACATCATTTCAGAGGATGCCAATAAGAAAGGCAAGCTGCATATTGTCAAGAAGGGCAGCCTCAAGGATGGAAAGGCATATGACGCTGACCCAAGCAACACGCAGGAGCAATTGACATTCACAGCTGGCACGGTGCAATCTGCAACTACCAACATATGGGCGCCGGACCTTGTCGGCGGGGATTATGACCTCGTTGTGGACCTTGGCGCAGGAGTCAACCCGGACGGAATTTTCAACTCCTCTATGGACATTGTGGATGCGGATGGCTTCAGCGTGCTCGGGGTTGTCGAGCAGGTCAAGTTTGCCATAGACTCAGGCAATACACTGCATGCGGTAGGCGTTCAGATCAGCAAGGACAGTTCTGGAAATGAAATCACCAAACTGGTCTATGGGTATTCCCTCGGGGGCACAAAATTCACCGTCGATAGGGAGCATGCAGAATTGTATGACTGGAGCACGGACACAACAGTAAAATGGAAAGTCCTTAGGGAAGGGTATGGCAGCAAGTTCAGGAATCCCGACATTGCTGTTGACAGCAAGGGCAATCCATTCATCATTTCAGAAATCCATCCAACAGGCTTTGAATGGCTTATTTTCATGGCCCTCAATGGAACTGCAGGAACCTACAAAACGGACTTCGGCAAAAGCATAGGCGGGAGTACGGGCAATGCTGTGGACATTGTTATCTATTATTGGGACGATTTCTGGGACCCTCAGCTTTCAAACCCGCGAATTGAGATTGACCCAACCAACGACATGCCGATTATCCTCTCTAAGGTATTCCTGATGTTCCCTGATTTATTCTATTTCCAGCAGATTTACCCGGTGGCGGCATTCACAGTGCAGAATGTTGTCTTCCCACATCCTCTTGTGCCAACCACCTCAACTCTTGACATAAAGGGCGGGCCGGCAGTTTATTTCGGCGACAGCCTGCAAGTAGCGACCTATGCCCGTGAGGAGACCACAGGCGGAGGCGTCGTAATATCGCACGGCACTGTGCATTGGCCATGGAAATGGGATATTCCTGATGCAGTATCTGGCGAGCCATCGCGAACTTCAAACTCATATCAGATCGCACTCGATGAGGAAACAAAGGTTATGTCCGACATAGCCACAGCATCTCCAAGGCGCGGCTCCTGGCGCTGGTGGCCTGTAGACGAAGTGAAAGGTTTGGGGGATGATATTGGCAATGGAGATTTGGTAGTTGATGAAAATGGGGATATCCATGTGGCTTACTACAGGAACTTGCAAAAATATACCTCCTCAATCTCAACTGTGCCAGACCGCAGAATATTCTATTCAAAATTCACTGCAATCCCGCTGGCAAATCCGCCTGAGTATCCTGAGTCAGCAATTGTCGACTATAGCATGCCCGTGATGGTCTCTTCAGACAATACTCTCAGCATTCATTACACGCCGGGAATTGATGTTGACAAATATGGAAGGGTGCATCTGGTCTATCCTACTGAAACGCACATCCAGTATGCGCAATTTGAAAGCACGGTTTCACCTGGCGCGGACTACGACGAAACGCAAATAAGCAATGTCCAGATAATTGATGTGGCCCCTTTGGCTGATATTGGCCAGAATGCACGGCCAACAGTGGCTGTGACAGAGAACGGGCCGAACATTGCGTTCAGGGATATGGATGGCATAAATTCTTCGGACAATGCCGGCTATTTTGTGAGAAATACGGGTCCGCTTGACAGCCCAGTGTTTGGCACTCCTGTGCAGATACTCAAGCCTGCAGACTATTCTGCGCCGCCGGCACTGAATTTCATCCAGATGGAGCGCAACAAATGGTCAAAGACCATGCGGCCCGAGCTTTATCTTGGCTGGACCCATATCCTCGACGGCGAAATGACATTCCAGTTCAAGAAGACACTGCCGCACACAACTTTCCTTATAGTGATTGATGGCATGGATTCTGCAAAGTTTAACCAGCAGCTGGCCAATGGCAATTTGCCAAGGATGAAGCAGCTTATGGCTGATTACACCAGCCTGAAGGCCACAGCTACAGGCATTTATCCGCAATTGACTTTCCCCGCTTACACTTCAATGATGACTGGATTGCTGCCAAAAGACCACGGTGTGCCTGGAGACAGGTTCAGGGCAAGTGGCCAGGTCATTGATCTCTTCACTGATCCAAATAAGATAAATTCACACCTCACATCAGCTGGCACAGAAACGATTTTTGATGTCCTGGCGGCAAACAGCAGGACCATGGCATCCCTTGAGGCCCCGATTACAAAGGGCATCCCATCAGATGACCCCAATAAGAACACTGCCATTGATGTCTCTTTTTCCGGAGGCACAATCAATAATTTCAATGATTTGACAACCTATCTGAACAGCATTGACTCTTATGACGACCAGTCTGACAATGACCCCGTGGATTTCGTATCTGTTTACCTGCTTAGCCAGGATCACGGGCTTGCAACAGCGTCCAGCAGCATGTCTTACACAGATGCAGACTCTAAAGTTGGGCAGATCATTGACGCCCTTGCCGGCGTGAACGGATTGGAGCAGTCAATTTTCCTAATCACTTCTGATCATGGTTTCGGCGATGTCTCTGCCAGCGCTGACAAGGTGATAAAGGATATCCACAGTGCAACAAAAACATTCACAACCGACAACAATGGCTATCTTGCCTATTATTACTTGTCTGGCTCGCCTTCAAATGCTGATATTTCAGCAGCTGCCAAGGATATCCAGGATCATAATACAATAATCCCATCAAGCAATGTCCTGGGCAAGCTTGCAAATATATATGTCAAGCAGGGCCCATTGTACAAGAATTTTGTGGCTGGCGCAGTTGGCGGCAATTCCCCGGCCAAGTACCAAAACCTGTTCTCGCAATATTCAGGCGACATAATCATCACGCCCGATACATCCTTCTATTTTGCTGATGCGCAGCATAAGGCACTGGAAAAAACAACCCTGAATACTGTGCCAATAATAATCACTGGCAATTTCTATAAGTCCATTATTGAAGGCACTCTCCAGCTTACTGCTCCTGTTGAGCAGATAGACATAGCAAAAACCATCGCCTATATTGTGGGGGGGTCAGATATCGCGCAGGGCGTAGGAGGGGATGGCAAGAATATCTTCGATCCAGAATTCAGCGTAATTGTCGGCTCACCGGTCTTCGTCCACTTGTATGATTCTCAGGACAATCATGTCGGAATACTCCCCAGCGGGGAGCTTGAAGCCACAGTTCCATTGTCATCTTATTCCTTTGACAACAAGACCAAAAAAATCAGGATTGATGTATTGCAAAAAGTTGACGATTATAAGATTCTGATTGATGCATTTGGCACTGGCAATTTTACCCTCAGGATACGGCAAAATCTCAGGAATGAAAGCTTTGCCATTGACTATCCAACCATGAATATCAAGCAAGGCTCAGTCGCAGTTGTTGACATGCTCAGCTCCCCTGGCTTCACAATGAATTTTGACTTTGACGGGGACAGCATTTTTGAGGCTGCTGTAAGCCCAAAATCCAATATCCAGTCGCAGTTGATTGACGGGAATTTAATCATGGCCATTAACGCGTTGCAGGGCGACAAGCTGGACATTGACTTGCTGAGCCAGTATGGAATCAGGATACAGGGAACTGCGCTCAATGACATTGCCGATGGGACAATCATTTTTTCCAAAGCTCCCGATGAAGGGTATGGAGGATTTGGATTTTTGTCTGTCAATGAGCTTCTAAATGTCAACTCCCCTGATGGTGTAGAGGCACTGATAGGGGATTTGAACATTTCACTAAAGTACAACACGGCCCTGCTTGACCATGCTGTCAAGGGCTCTCTGCAATTATATAACATACAGGGAGGTGTCCCATCTGTTGTTCCAGGCGCCATCCTGAAAAGCAATTTCAACTTGTTCGAGAACATTGATTCAACAGGCCTGTATATAGTCGGAGCAGGTGACCAGTCGCCAATAATCCATAATGTGGAAGTCATGCCTGCGGTAAGCAATATTGCAAATTCCATGTTCCTTGTTGTTGCGAATATAACTGACAACCAGGCACTGCAGGGCGTGGTCGCAAAATACTTGGGCAATAATTACACAATGTCTTTCAACATCGGAAATGGATTATATGAAACTGCCCTTCAGGCCCCGCTGGCTGATGGGACTTATCCCATCTCTGTGACGGCAACTGACAATAACAACAATACTGCCATTGCTTCCTATTCGGCTTTCAGGCTTGACTCAACTCCTCCAACAGTCAGCATAATATCGCCGTCTGACAATTCTGTTATTAAGGATAATCTGGCATTTGTCAAATTCCAGGTCAATGAAAATGTGCTGAATGCCAGCTACATCCTGGACCAGGGCCCAGAAGCACAAGCGCCTCTTGAGGGATTTGACATAACCCCTGGATTCGGCATGCACAATCTGACGGTCAATGTTCTGGATCTTGCGCTAAATCCGGCGACTGACTCCATTTCATTTGAGATCCCAATTGACAATGTTGAGGTGTCAGAGCTGGAAATGCCTTACGCAGCCAAGCTCGGCCAGGAGATTGAAGTGGCCTTTGTTGCAAGAAACACCGGAAATGACTCAGAGTCCGTAACCTTCCAATTATTTGACAATGCAACAATTGTTGCCAGCCAGGCTCTGCTTATTGCGAGCAATGAGACTGTTATTTCCAAGTTTGATTATGTGCCATCGCTTGGTGTGCACAATATCAGCGTAATGGCTTCGCCAGTGCCCGGAGAGACATACCTGGCGGACAACAGGCTGGCGCAGCTGGTAAAGGTTTCAGACAAGTCGGTGCTCCTTGTGGTCTCCGATGGCGCCGATCCGGCAGGGTCCCAGGATTATTTGCAGGCTATAGCCTCTGCAGGCTATGACAGCGTGTTTTTTGATACCGCATCAAGCATCATAACTGACAAGCTTGTCAATGATTTCAGGCTTGTAATCTGGTACACCGGCAATAGCCAATCTACGCTGAATGGGATAGAGGCAGAAATTTTGCAAAACTACATCCTAAATGGCGGCCGGCTCTTCCTGTCAGGATCAGAAATCGGCAAGGATATTTCTGGAACTGATTTCTACTCATCAGGATTAGGGGCAGCCTACACCAAGTCAGTTGACCAGCTTCAGAATATTGTCGGAATTTACCAGGATCCGGTCAGCAGGGGGCTTCTTGCTGACATTGGAGAAGGCGGCGAGGAGATTGCCGCATCTCCGCTTGCAAACAATTCCCAGATCGAGACAGTGTTCACCTACATTGGCGCAAATGCCGCCGGGCTCAGGAAAATTGACCCAAACAGCAAGGTCGTATACTTTGCCTTTGCCTTTGAGGTAATTGCATCCGCAGAGGATAGGAACATTATCATGAGCAGGCTGATAGCTGATTTCAACATTGATGACACTCCACCGCAGATTCTCAGCCTAACGCCACCTGAAAAATCCAAACTCCCGGTGAACACAACGAATTTCACGCTCCGGCTTGAAACCGATGAAGTTAGCTCATGTGCAATTTCAGAGCAGAAGGGCCTGAGATTTTCATTGATGCAGCCATTTGATTCTGCTGATGGATTTATACATTACAGCAACATAACCAACCTGAGCAATAATGTCGCATATACCAGGTACATCAAGTGCAAGGATACAAAGAATAACCTGCTGGCCCTGGAATACAACTTCTCAGTTGAGAACAGGACATTCATTGCCCCTACATTATTGCCCATCAGCGCCAGGACAGTTGATGAGGCGTCTGCCATTGAAATATTTGTGAATGTGTCAGACGAGGAAAATGATCCCATCCAGCTCTACATAAAGGACCTGCCGAGCATCAATTTCCCCAAGCCAATTGCAGACAGGTTTACTCTGTCAAGCCAGACATTCATGCTCAGCACAAATTATGACGATGCTGGCCAGTACAAGCTGCAGGTAATTGCCAGCGACGGTTCCGGAAATGTGACAACTGATTTTGTGCTCTATATAATTGATGTAAACAGGCCTCCGGTGCTTGACTTCATTGCGCCCATAACAGCAAAGGTTGGAAATTACCTATACAGAAACATCACAGCATCTGACCCTGACGGGGACGCATTGCTATTTTATGAGGATTCTGGTTTATTCACGGTCAACCTTTACACTGGCGGCGTGGTTTTCAAGCCAAAGGCTGAGCAGATTGGGAATTACACAGTGAATTTCAGTGTCAGCGACGGCGAATATACGGACTATCAGCTTGTTCCTCTTGAGATAACTATGACCAACAGGCCGCCCGTGATCCAGTTTATGCCAACGATGTCCACATTGCAGGGCGCGCTGTTTGTTTATCAGGTTAATGCCACTGACCCGGATGGCGATGAGCTGAATTTCACGTCAAACAGCACTGCCTTCAATATCACAGCATCAGGCTTAATCAGTTTCACGCCGGGGATTTCGGATGTCGGGACGCATATCGTCTCAGTTCGGGCAAGCGACGGGCTGCTTTCAGCGACGAGAATACTGAACCTATTAATATATCCCACAAATTCAGCGCCGAAGATTTTGGACATCATCAAGCCTTTGTTTGCATTCCCGGGAGACCAGGTGAATATTACCGTCGAGGCGTGCGATCCTGAATTGGATCCATTGTGCGCCTAACAGCGCAAAGAGAGAGATATTGGATAATAAAAAATAAACATAAAATGAAAAAATAAAAAATGAAAATCAAAAGACAAAAGGGATTGGAAAATCTTGCATGGGCACTGGCTGCTCTGCTTATCCTTTGTTCTTCATTAGCTGCAGCCCTGCCTGACCTCATTGTGGACTCTGTCTCATCTCCGTCGGTAATCAATACCAGCGCAAATGTCACAATAGAAGCCAACATAAGCAATATCGGCGATTCAAGTGCCAATAATTTCATGAATTTATTTATAGTTTCCCCGACTGTTACATCGCCTTATCTGTATGGACTGAGTGAACCGGCAGTGTATACTGGCTCTGTAGCTGACCAGCCAACTTCAGCCCTGGACTCCATGGGCAACCTGCACATGCTATGGATGGACAGGCGAACCGGAGATCTGGAAATATTCTACCGCATGGAAGATAAGAATGGAAATATCCTAATTGACGACACACAGCTCACATTTTCAGGCACAGATGCTGTCAGGCCATCAATTGCAGTTGACTCAAATGATAAATTGCACATAGCGTGGCAGGACAGGAGGCTCGGCTCACCTCAGATATTTTACAAGAAGCTTGACCCTTCGCTTGATGACCAGGATGGCAGTTCAGCCACTGCTGCTGCCATAACTGAAGTCAGTGATATGCACATATCAATCAATGCCCAGAATGAGCATGGCTCACAGGACTCACAGCCGGCTATCGCAGTAGATAATACCCAGGATGTGCACATTGTCTGGGAAAGGACCGGCGACGAAAGCATCGGATATGCCAAGCTGGATAACGATGGGAATTTCATAATTACCGATGTGAGAATTACAGAGCAATATGGGAATCTGTTCCATTCAGTCCCATCCATTGGCATTGACAGCAATGGCAATGTCCATATTGCATGGAATGAGGTGACCTTCACTTGCGATTATGAAGTATTTTACATGATGCTCAACGGCTCAAATGGGCAGCCATTAATCAATGCGAGCCAAGTCAGCATAGACGATTGCTACGCATCATTTTGGCAGAAGCTGGCAGTGGACTCCTCAAATAATGTGCTCATTGTTGCGGCAGATGAAGGTGGATTGGAAACAAATATCTTCTTTACTGCTTTTAATCCATATGCATCGGGCCTTGATGGGCAGCCGGCAAACCTTACCCTCATTGCCTATTTTCCATTTGGCCCGCTTCTTCCGGATGATGGAATATACAGGACACAGCCTAACATGGCGCTTCTGAATGATAATGCACACATTGCATTCTATGATGAAACTACAGGCGATCAGGAATTGCACCTGGTTGTCGTGGGCCTTTATGGCAACCTTTTGACTCAGGACACACAAATGAGCAATGGCGCCTATGTCACGACATGGACGGGTTGGACTTTCCCTTCAATAGCAGTCAGCAATTCAGGTGATGGATACATCATGTGGACAGATTACAATCCTGGCCAATATTCTATTTTCAGGTCGACTTATAATTTGCCGCAGCCAAGGATATTTGACCAGCAGTTGGCAAGCGCAAATGCCGGGCAGGCAGTGAATGTGCCTGCCACCCTTGATACCTCTGGCCTGGTTGGCAGCTATAATTTATTTGTAATCACAGACTCAGCAAATTCCATCAGCGAGGAAAATGAAAGCAACAACAATCTTTTGTTCTCGTTGCCTGTTATTCAGGGCGCTGACCTAGTAATTGATGTGCTGACTGTTGTTCCAAATGAATCCATAATCTCGGGCGCTGGCATGGTTGTCAACGCAACTGTCAGGAATGCTGGAATTGTTGACTTGTCAGGCCCAATCTTGGTGGATTTCTTCGTGGATGACCTGTTTATCACTTCCACAATTGTTGATACTGTCCTGACATCAGGCTCTTCAATTATAATAGGCGGCATGTGGCAGGCCATACCTGGAGACCATGTTATCAAGGCTGTTGTAAATCCATCCGGCTGGATCCCGGAACAGGACCTGGGCAATAATGAAAATTCAGTAGCGCTCCCATACATAATCGGACCGGACTTGATCCTGACAAACATTAGCTGGATGCCAAATGAGACAATTGCAGCGCTTGGCTCGGTAATAAATTTCAATATCACCATGATGAACATCGGGGGCTCTTCAGTAGAAAGTGGATTTTATGTGGCAGTGAGCCTGAATGATGTATTTGTGGGCAATGCGTATGTGCCGGCATCTGTTGGCAGCCCCATACTTCCAAACGCGTCGCGATCAGTGATTTTTGCCTGGGCTGTCTCCGTGGGCAACAGGACAAATTTGACGGCAAATGTCGATGCGTATAATTACATTTTTGAGCAAAATGAGAGCAATAACCTATTGAAAAATGAATTTCTGCTGCAGGTTGACTTGCCTGATGTAATTGTTTCAGATGTATTTGTTCAGCCCAGCCCTGCCAGGGTCGGCAACCTGCTGAATTTCACAGCAACGGTCACAAATATTGGCGCAGTCACCCTCTACCCTGATTATTATGTGCAATTCCTTGTGAACAATGCATTTGTGCAGAATGTTTACACCACCATCAACATCCCTCCTGGGGCTTCACTCAACATTTCAACAACAGTTAATTATGCCGGGATTTTAGGCTCGCATAATCTCACAGCGAACGCAGATGCATACAACTATTTCCCGGAACTGAATGAGCTGAACAACCTCCGGATGGAAGGATTCAATGTTTCATCGGGCCCAATAATTAATGGTGTTTCACACTATCCGTCTGCAGTTGCAGGCGGGCAGGGATTCAATGTAACTGCAAATGTGACTGATGACAAGGGTGTGGCTTCTGTCGAGATTTATTACAGATATGATAGCGGTCCATTTGCAACAGGCAGCATGGCCTTGGCAGGAGGGGACATTTTCCAGGGTGCAGTCTCTGGGATGGCCAATATCACAAATATATCCTATTTTGTGGCTGCAATAGACACTGATGGATTTTCAACCAATTCCACATTATTCACTGTTTTGATTGATTCAATGCCTCCTGGCTTCGGCAATATCCAAACCTCATTGCCATTGCCCAGTGCCTTGAAGCCTGCGAGGGTCACTGCAAGGATTCTCGACAAAAATGATATTGCCAGCACAATCCTCTCCTATAGCTATGATGGCATAACCTTCCAAAACATTTCCATGGCCAATACCCTGTCTGGCAAGCTGGACGTGTTGGTGCTCGGTGCAGACTCAGCTTCATACCTGAATGATGTGAAGAATAAGCTGCTCCAGTTCAATTTCATAAACAGCGTTGATGTCTTCCAGGCAAATCTTGACACGCCGAGCCTGGCCCTGCTGATGCAATATGATGCAGTCCTGACATGGACAAACAACTGCTATTTCAATAATGTGGCTTTGGGGGATGTCCTGGCTGCATATGTGGACAATGGTGGAGGAGTTGTGACAGGCGTGTTTGCATATAGCGGCGGGTGCCAGGGGCCTGCTGGCAGGTTCTTGTCCAGCAATTACTTTGCAATCCCCTCAAGCACATCTTACACTTCAGGAAGCAGCACTTTCAATATCCTCAAGCCAGGCCACCAGATACTTGACGGATTTTCCGTGCTCAACGTGCTATATTATAGGGCGGCCAGCACAACTGTTGTAGCTGGCTCGGAAAGGGTACTTGACTGGAGCGATAGCAGGGCTTTGGTTGCGACCAGGGATATAGGGAGCGGAAGGGTGGTTGGCTTGGGAATCTGGCCCCCGTCGTCAGATGTCACTGGCTCAAGCTGGAGCTCAGCTACAGACGGTGATGTCCTGATGGCAAATTCATTGCTTTTCACCTCGCCAAAGAATTTGGTCTTCGCCGACATCCCTCCTGCAAATGTGTCAGGCAATGTAACATATTTCATCAGCTCAACTGATGCAGCCGGCAACACCAATGTGTCCCAGCTAAAAATATTTTCCACTGATGCAGAGATTCCAATGGTATCAAATATCAGTTTCATCCCCCCAAATCCAACTTTAAATGATATCATAAGTGTCAAGGCAACAGTGACTGACAACATTGGCCTGAAAAATGTCACAATCAATTACACAGTCGGCAGCCAGCGCGTGGCAAGGCAAATGCTGCCCGGAGTCCAGCCCAACACATTTGTAATAAACATCGGGCCAATTTTCTACAACGAAACAGAATTCATCATCCAGGCCGAGGACAATTCCACCAATCTCAACCGTTCCGATCCTATTTTAATCCCGATTGCCATTCCCCAGATGGGTTACAGCCCATCCTCTGTCAATTTTGCCCAGTCCGGCATCGGGGATTTGCTGTATGAGAACATCTCAATATATAACAATGGGACTGTTAACCTCACTGTGCGGATTTCATTGCCCTCTTTCCTGAAAAATTCATCTGTCGCCTGCGACAGGCCTTTTGTTGTGACAGGCGACAACAATGCCCTCATATTGATGGTGGAGAGCAACCAGGATGGCACATTCAGCCCCCAGCAGCAGGTTGCGGATGAGCCATGGTCCCAGCTGTGGGGATTGGGAATAGGGGATTTTGACAATGACAATGACTGTGATTTTGTAACTGGCAGCAGCACCAATAATGTGTATTATTACAATAACAATGATAACAATGTATTCTCACCTGCGCAGGTGTTGAACACTTATACATCAAGCAGCTATGCAATGGATGTTGCAGTTGAAGATTATAACAATGACGGCAACCAGGATTTCATCCTTTCCGGAAATAACCAGCTCCTATACCTTTTCACAGGGCTCGGGAACGGCTCTTTTGTAAAAACGCAGCTTGCAGATGCCATCACAAGCGCAAGGGGCAAGGACGCCGCTGATGTTGACAGCGACGGTAATATGGACTTTGTCATTGGCACGAGCTCAACAAATCTGTACCTCTACAGGGGCAATGGGGACGGGACATTCAAGGTCAGGGAGACTATCACTCACCCGTACTCGGATGTTTATTCCGTCATCCTGGCTGACTTTGACAGCGATGACAGGATTGACATCATCTCACAAAGTTCCTCGAGCGGTGGAGAGCTCTACTTCCTGAAAGGCAACGGGGATGGGACATTCCAAACCGGAGTCTACACTGGTCAGGATATGAATAATTACCCTCCGGGAGATAATTTTGATTTTGACAATGATGGCAAGATGGACCTGGCAATTGCCACATACACTTCAACATCGTTGAGATGGCTGAAGGGAAATGGCAATGCAACGTTTGTGTCGCCCGCAAATACCATCATTGGCCCGGCACTGGGCAATGGCAGGATGGGAGTGTCAGCACCGACACCAAGGAAATTCATGACAGTAAGGCTGGCCCCCAATTCAGGATATACCCTCCAAATCCAGCTGGACACAAGATTGCCTGGAAATTTCTCTGGAAATGTTACAGTTCGCTCGAATGATCCAATAAATCCAATTGCTGGAATTCCAGTTTCTGCTGAAATCATCGACACCCTGCCTCCCTTAATAGAAAACATCACCAATGTCAGCGGAGTTCAGAATGCATTGCAATCCTTCAGGATAGAAGCAACGGTCAGTGATAATTCCCAGGTTAAAAATGTGACAATGCAATTCTTCAGGGATAATGTGACTCTGACTTATGTCATGGGCAGAAATATGGGCACAGGCCTTTCTGGCATCTACAACGCAACTATACCATACTATAACATATCATCAAATTACACATATTTTATTGTAGCCACAGATGCCGGGAACCTCATGTCAGCTAGCGGTAATTATAGTTTCCAGACAACGACTCCTCCCGCCATATTCAATGTCAGCATAGACCCCCTTTTCCCTGGCCTGAATCAAAACATTGATGTGTCTGCAAATATTACCGACGATAAAGGTGTGCAGTCTGCAATTGTTTTCTACACAAAGCAGGTTGGCGCATTGAACCTGACAGGAATTATCAGCCATTGGGCGGCTGAAAATAATGCTGATGACACCGAAGGAAGCAATAATGGCGCATTGGTCAATGGCGCAGGCTTTGCGCAGGGCAAGTCCGGAGATGCATTCAGCTTTGACGGCATTGATGATTATGTTAATGTTCCGCATGATGCCTCATTGAGCCCATCAACTGTGACAGTCATGGCATGGATTTATCCCACTACACTGTCCGGCAATCATAATGTGGTGTTCAAGGGCGACCATCAGTATTTGCTCCAAATCAGGAACAGCAATGTTCTCTTTGGCTCAAAAGACGCTTCAGGCGCCTACTCTGAATTCCAGGGAAGCCTGCCGCTCCAGGCAAATGCCTGGAACCATGTGGCAATAACCCATAATGGAAGCGTGAGGAGAATTTATGTAAATGGCGCGCTGGACCCAACAGCATCATCCCAGAATGGCCTTTACACCCTTGATGCCAATGCCCTTAAAATTGGCATCCACAATATACTGAGCGAGCCATTTAATGGCCTTATTGACGAAGTCAAAATTTATGGGAGATCGCTGACCAATTCCGAAATAGCAGCAATGTACAATTCAGGCCAAAATGGGGTTTGCTATACTTTGAATGAATGCTTTGACTCTGTTGCAATGGGCAATCTTGGTGATGCTTATAGCGCAACCATGCCCGGCGCGGCGCAGACATTAAGCATGCAATTTTACATCAATGCAGTTGACTTTGACGGATTTGCCACAAACTCCTCACGCTTCAATTTCACAATTGATGGCCAGGTGCCGGGCGTGGCAACAGTGCAGCTTGAGCCGGTTTATCCAAAGCACAGTGACAATGTTTCCGTTACTGCAGATATTGAAGACAATGTGGGAGTCACTGGCGCAACGCTTTATTATAGCTATGACGGCCTGAACTTTGAAAGCATAGTGATGAATTCATCAGGGCAAAACAAGATAAATGTTCTTGTGCTCGGAGCCGATCCATCCAATTATCTAACTGATGTCAAGAATAAGCTCCTTCAATTCCCGTCTATTAACTCTGCTGATACGTACGATGCAACAAGCGGAACTCCGACATTGGGACAGTTAATGGCATATGATGCAGTGATTACCTGGACGGACTATTGCTATTCCAACAGTGTTGCCATGGGCAATGTCATGGCGGACTATGTGGACAGCGGAGGAGGCGTTGTGATGGGCGTATTTGCCTACAATGGCGGCTGCACAGGCCTTGAAGGAAGATTCCTTTCCAACAATTATTATGCCATCCCTTCAGGCACAGGTTCATCCAGCGGCGGCAGCCTTGTCAACATCCTGATACCAAATCATCCGATCTTCAGGGGATTCAATTCCATCTATGTGGATTATTATCGCGCTGCCAGCACATCAGTTGTGGCTGGCTCTGAAAGGGTTGCAAATTGGAATGATGGAAGGGTTTTGGTGGCCACCAGGCAGATTGGCCAGGGCCGGACAGTTGGGCTTGGATTCTGGCCGCCGTCATCAGATGTAACGGGCACAAGCTGGTCTTCATCTACGGATGGCGATGTGCTGATGGCAAATTCCCTGCTTTATGCAGCTGGTTCTGATGGATTTGCCGCCAAAATACCTGCGAGGAACAGCACAGGAAATGTTACCTTTTTTATCAATGCAACAGATTTGGCCGGCAATACAAATGTTTCAATATTTTATTATTACCTGGCAGATGGGGAATCTCCGACAATCAGCAATGTCACTTTCAATCCGGCAGTCCCAAGCGTAAATGATAAAATAAACATCACAGCTGTGATTGAGGATAACCAATTTGTCGGCTTGGCCTATCTCAGCTACTACAATGGAGTTAACAGGACTGTTGTTTACCTAAATGCCACTGGAAATAATACTTACTTTGTGCAGATAGGGCCATTGGCATTGAACCAGACTGATTTCTACCTGCTTGCCAGGGATCCGGCCGGGAATTCAGTCAATACAAGCCCCATGGTCATCACTTTCGCCACACCGCAGATTATCGTTGTGCCATTGGAAATAAATTTCTCCATAGTGGGCATTGGAAATGATGTCAGGGCCAATCTGTCCATAACGAATGACGGGGCAGCTGAATTGATTGCCAGCGTCAAGCTTCCTCATTTCCTGAACGCTTCGCAAAACACTTCGTATGTATCTTCATGCAGCAATGCTTTCATTGTCACCTCCGATGTCAGTGGCCTGCTCGCATATCTTAAAATCAATGGTGATGGGACTTTCGGGCCGCAGACCTCAATTGTCGACGAGCCATGGACCGGCGTTTGGGGAGTTGGAATCGCTGACTTTGACAATGACAATGATTGCGACTTTGTGACAGGGGGGAGCGACAGCAATATCCATTACTACCAGCAAACCTCGCCCTTTGCCTTCGCGCCGCAGGTTTATTCAGGTACATATTCATCATCAGGATATGGCATGGACATAGCAGTGGCTGATTATGATGAGGATGGCAATGACGATTTTGTCATTTCCGGCAATGGTGGAAATGTATACCTTTTCAAGGGAACTGGCTCCGGGACTTTCACAAGCACCCTGCTGGAGGGATTGCCTGCAGCAGGACGTGGAAAAGACTCAGGCGATGTCAATAATGACGGCCACATTGACTTTGTCTCAGCAACCTCAGATTATAATTTATGGCTTTACAAGGGAAAAGGTGACGGGACATTCTTTGCAAGGGAACTTGTCAGCCACCCGTATTATAATGTCTACAGCGTTGTCCTTGCTGATTATGACAACGATGGGAATGTGGATATCATGGCTGAGAATTGGGGCGGCACAGGTGACTTATACTTCCATAAAGGAAACGGGGATGGCACTTTCCAGGCAGAAGTGTATTCAGGCATAAGCCTAAGTGATTATATCCCTGCGGAAAATTATGACTTTGACCAGGACGGAAATATGGACATTGTCATTTCCAGGTACAGCAATTCTGATGTAAGGTGGTACAAAGGGGATGGGGACGGAACCTTCACTGCGCCGGCAAACACGCTGATAGGTGCGCCGCTGGGCAGTCAGCGAATGTCTGTCAGCACGACACCAATTGACACCGGATTTGAAATAATCATATCGCCCAATGAAACTATAACAATAGAATTAAGGCTCGATACCTCGCTGCCACAAATTTTCTCAGATTCAATACTGGTCAAATCCAATGATTTGGAAGCTCCGTCCATTGCAGTGCCTGTCTCGGCAACAGTTACAGATATTACACCTCCTGTTATCTCAAATATCACTTTCAGTCCGGCAGAACCAAAGAATACCGACAGCCTGAACATCACAGCCGTTGTAACTGACAACAGCGCAGTCAATTTCGTGAGCCTGAATTTCTCCAAGAATGGGGAATATTTCCTGGCCAACATGACCCAGTTGTCAGGCAGCCTTTACAGTGCCAATATCCCATTGGGATTCAAGGGCATTTTTACCTTTGAGATTATAGCCTATGATGCCGGCAACAATCTGGCCGAAAGTGATGCATTCATTGTGCCTGTAATCGGGCCTGATGCAGTTGTGTCGCCATTGGAATGGGCCATAGGAGATGTAACAATTGACCAGTATGTTGCGCAGAATTTCACCCTGCTCAACAATGGCACATCCGTATTAAGCGGGCGCGCAGCCTTGCCGGGCTTTGTTGGTGTAAGCGGAAGCCATGATACTGAATGCGCAAATGACTTCATTGTCCAGACACACGATAATGGAAGGATAGAGATAGTGCCGGTGGAAAGCAATGGCTCATTTGCAGCGACGAGCTTTGTTGCCCAGGACTCCTCCACAATCCGCGGGGCTTCAGTTGGAGACTTCAATAGCGACGGGCACTGCGACATTTTAGCGGGCGGCAATGACGACAATGTCAGATATTATGAGAACAACCAACTCCTCCCGCTGACTGGAAGCAGTTTCAAGCCAGGGGTGATAATCGGCACCTACACTTCAAGCGGCTATGCCATGGACACAACTTCCGGCGATTTCAATGGAGACCTAAACACTGATTTCATTCTCAGTGGCAATAACCAGATTATGTATATTTTCAAGGGGCAGGGAGACGGCTCTTTTGTGAGGGTTCAATTGCCAAATGCCCCGACAACCGCAAGAGGCAAGGATTCAGGCGATATAAACAATGACGGCAAGCTTGATTTCATACTTTCCACATCCTCAAGCAATCTTTATGCTTATCTGGGATACGGCAATGGCTCGTTTGCGCCGCCATTGACAATTGCCTATCCTTATACTGACCTCTACGGCCTGGCCGTGGCGGATTTTGACCAGGATGGCTTTGCTGATATCATAACAACAGATTCAGGCGGCGGAGGCGCGCTTTATTTCCTGAAGGGAATTGGGAATGGCACTTTCCAGGCCAGAATTTATGCAGGAATCGATGTGAACAACAACAATGCAATGGACAATGCGCTCATAAACAATGATAGCTATCAGGATTTGGTGATTGTGACCTATTCGAGCCAGACCACGCTCCTGCTCCTGGGCAATGGCGATGGCACTTTTACAAATGCCGGCGTTATCAGCCCTGCCAATGGTCAATACAGGCTTGGCGTCGGGGCGCCGGTGACTTCCCCTTCAATGCCGTTTAACCTCACCATTAATTCATCGGTCACATTTGAAGCTGTGCTTGATACATCCATGCCATTGGATCTTTCTGGCAGGATAATTGCAGTCAGCTCAAATGACCCGGAAAATAGATTAATAGCCATAAACCTCAGCGGAAGGATACTCGATGTTGTGCCGCCTACAATCCATAATATGACTGAGTTCCAGGCTGTCACAAGCACAGGGCAGCCGATACCAATCACTGCTGTTGTTTCGGATGACACACTCATATCCGCAGTGCAGCTGGTTTACAGCGCAAACAATGGCCCTCTCCAATTTTTGGCAATGAACCGGACAGCTGGCAATGCAGCATTCGGCTCCTACAACGCCACAATCCCGGCAACCGGAGTCCCGCAAAACATATCCTATTTTGTCAGGGCAGGGGACATTTCGAATAACAGCGCAGATTCCGCAGTCTTCAGCTATAGGACAACTTATCCACCGACTATAATAAATGTCACTACGCAGCCTTTGAATCCCAAAAACAATACAGAAGTGAATTTTGTTGCGGCAATAACTGATGACAGTTATGTTGTCTCAGCTGCCTTGTCGTTGGGCAATGAGGACACAGAAAAAAATCTCGCGCTTGCAAGCAATGGGGCAACGGCAATTGCAACCAGCACATACAGTGCGCAGTTTGCAGCCTCAATGGCTATTGATGGCTTCCTGGAGGATGGCTCGACACAAAACCACTATTGGCTGACCTCTGATGGCGTGGCTGGCGCGACTTTAACAGTGGACCTTGGCGCAACACACATTATCGATCGCATTATTGTTTATAACATAAGAAATGCCGGCTATTATGACAGGTCAGCCAGGGATTACAGGCTGGGTGTCTCAACCGACGGCATCAATTTCGACATTGTCCAGGATTCTGTCATGGCGCAGAATGACATTGTCAGCCCTTATGCAACAATATTTAGCCCAATGCCTGCCAGGTATGTCCGCTTCTATGAGGACTCTTATTTTGGCAATGGCGGCGGGCTTGCCGAAATCCAGGTTTTCAGCTCGCCAAATTTCGTGGACTATCCAATGACCGACCTTGGAAATGGATTGTTTGAAATAAACATAACTCCAATGGGCCCGACCTCAACCTTCTTTTATTACGCCAAGGCAACAGACAGCGATGGCATAAGCTCATCTTCTGCCAAATTCTCATTCGTGGCAGACGGCGAAACGCCAACTTTGCAATTGCTTCAGGCTGACCCGGCTTACCCTGTCACAGGCAGCAGTGTGAAAATTGGCGCTGTGCTTTTGGATAATGTTGAGATTGTGAACCCCCGAATATCTTACTCTTTCGACAATGTCACATTCTTCAACGATACATTAAGCCTCGACTATAAGTTCCGCGGAGGCATGCCTAATCTTGCGGATAGTGCGAAATCAAGGATAATAGCCGGAAGCACAGATGGCGTTTTCCATATACTTGACAGCTCCACTTTGACAAGGGAATTCTTCAGCGCCAATTACGGCTCCAACAGCGGGATTGGCCTTGCCCTGGCCGATGTCAACAATGACGGGGAGCCTGAGCTCATAACCTCAGATTACACTGCAGGCAACAGCATATACTTCAGGGTATTCAAATTTTCCAATAACACCTACACCTTAAACTCTTCAGCAGGCAGGGTGTCAGAAGGCAATGTGTTTGCGCTCGCCACAGGCGATGTTGACAGCGACGGCATCGAGGAAATCCTGGTGCCTGATGCAACAGATGGCAAAGTCTACATCTTTGGCTGGAATGGCAATGCATATGCCCTTGAGACCAGTTTTGCCGTTGCAGATACGCCAAGGACAATAGAGGTGTTTGATGCAGACAACGACAATGTCGCTGACATAATAACCGGAGATTTCAGTGCCACAGGCAGGATGGTCATTTATGGCTTTAACGGGTTCTTTTACGTGGAAAAATACAGCAGCGGTGACCTGGGAACCAGCATTGCAGGAATCACCCATGGCGATTATGACCATGATGGAATTGATGAGATTGCCGTAGGGTCCCAGGACTTCTTCCATATTTTCAAGTATGAAGGTGGCACCTTCTCTGAAGTTTTCAGAAGTGCGGACCTGGGCACAACAATTACGCCGTCAGACAGTGCAGACTGGGACAATGACGGAAACATTGAACTGCTTGTTGGAAGGGATGCGACCGGAAGCCTGCTGGTTTACCAGTTCTCAAATAATAGCGAGTATGTCCTGGAATATTCCGCAAGTGCCAGCACAGACCTCAATTCACCTAAATTTGCCGATGTATTTGGCGATGGCCAATATGAAATCGTGGCTGGCGCGGGCGACGGCATAGTGAGGGTTTATTCTGCAAATTCAGGCTCCCCGATAATGGCCAGCCAGGACCTTGGCACAAATGTTGGCGGTTACCTTGGAGATGCGCTTTTGGTAACGACGCCGCAAAGGCATGTAAAATCCTTGTCTACAGTGAACCAGACAGGGGTTTATGTTTCTATAACTGCCAATGATCTCGCGGGCAACGAGCTTGTCTCTCCATACTCCCAGTTCAGGTTTGACAGCCAGGACCCAAACATTGATTCCTTTACAACTTTCAGCAATAATGTGAATTACCTGGCGCCGGCATCCATTTATGCAGGAGTCAGCGATGACATTGGCGTGGCTGACGCGATTTTGTACTACAATCTGGAGAATCAGTCCGAAAAAAGCCTTTTCATGACAAGGATTTCTGGCACCTCAGCCAATGGCACATATTTTGCCAGGATTCCAGCTACAGGAAATTCAACATCTGTCACCTATTGGATTCAGGCAATTGACATGTCTGGCAAAAAGTCAGTCACGCAGAACAGCACTTACTATGCATCCAGCTCGCCGGTCATTGCAAACATTACACAGGTTCCTGCCTATCCGGGCCTGGACATGGTCATAAATGTCAGTGCAATCATTACAGATGACACATCTGTAAGCTCAGCGCTCTTGTCATACTCATCAAATGCAACTGGCGCTTTCAATCTCAGCATGATTCCATCCGGAAGCCTCTACAGGGCCGCAATCCCTGCCTCCGGCACAACTGCAACCATCACTTACAGGATTATCGCAAATGACACTGACGGATTTATTGCGATGTCTGATTTGAGAATGGCAATAGCCGATGGCGCGCTTCCAACATTCAGCCCGCCAACAAAGAGGCCGTCAACACCAACCGCTCTTGATGCCACAAATGTCTCTATTATTGTCAGCGACAATGTGGGAATTTCCTCGGCCAGGCTGTATTATTCCTTTAACAGCAGTGCATTTGTGCCAGTTGCAACCACGGCAAAAGCAGCAAATTACAGCGGCTTGATTCCAGCTCCTGGCGCCTCGGCCCTTGTGAGATTCCTTTTCGAGGCTGTTGACTTCAGCGGCAACAGGGTAAATTCAAGCATGTACAATTATACAGCCGGCAATGTTGATTTCAGGATTACTGGAATTGTTTTCACAGGAGGGGCATATGAAGGCGGCTCTGGAATTGCCAATGTCTCAATACAAAATATTGGCACCGACGGAGTCACAACACCTGTTTCAGTCTCGGCTTACCGGGACGCTTTATTCCTCGGCAAGAATTATGTCGCTGGCTTGGCCGCAGGAGAGACCAAGTACACCTCATTCAGTGTGAATTTCCCCACAGGAATGTTTGGAAACAGGACATTGAATGCAACAGCTGATCCAGATAATGCTTATAGTGAGAGCATGGAATCAAACAATGCTTTCCTAGCCATTGTGGAAGTTACCCGGGATGTCTCTCCGCCAGTGTTCAATAGCATCGTGCAATCGCCGGCAAATGCCACAGAGAATTCCGGGACCGTGCAAATCCTCATCAATGTCACTGATAATGAGACAGGGATAAATGTTGCAAGCGGCAGGCTAAATTACATTATCGGCGGAATTGAAAGGTCTGTAAGCCTGACAAACTTCAATGGATTGCTGAGAGGATTGGTGAACGAGAACCTCAACCTGTTGCAGGGCCTAATCCTGGAATACAATGTAACAATCAATGACCAGGCAGGCAATGGCGCTTATACAGCCACTTACAGCGACCTCATTGACATCATTAACGATGCACCGCAGGTTTCAATCACATCACCGACAGCATCGTCAACCTTTGACGCAGGCGGGCCAGTTAATTGGACAATAACAGATGAAGATAGCAATGCCTTCAATTCAACAATCTATCTTGAAAAACCGTATGTCACTTTGCAGCCTGGCTGGAACAGACTTTTGATAAAGGTTGACCAGGGTTCTGGCGCATGGGGATATTATGTAAGGCTGGCACAGCTTGACAACACGCCCTACAACCTAAGCCTGGGCTTTGATGGCGTATCCGCCAGTGCAACACCTGATGCAAGCGGGTTTATCAGGGATTGGCTGCTTGCAGGCCCGTATGACAATGCCGGGGACGCCAAATTTGACGTGGACTATGTTAATGAGAGCACGATTATGCCAGCAGCCGGACTGAACAGTTCAGGCAAAACATGGTTTGTGCGCCAGGATCCGGATGCGTACATTGACTTGTACAGCATTTTTACATCTGCAAGTGACCAGATTGCTTATGGATTCATCTATATATACTCTGAGAATCTGAGCCTGGCCAGGATTAAAATCGGCAGTGACGATGGCGTGCAGCTTTACCTGAATGGTGAAAGGATTTTGTACAACCATGTCCACAGGGGCGCGTCGCCTGACCAGGATATTGCCAAAGAACTGGAATTGATCGGTTCGACCAATGACAACAGTTTCCTGTTTGACACGCAAGCTGTTCTTGATGAAAGATACAGGGTTGCTGTGGATGTCAGCGATTCACTGGCAACCACAAGGGCTTATTCACCCACTTTCACAATTGACCATACTGCCCCATACAGTGTTACATTGGTGTCGCCGATAGGCGGCGCCCATTTGAATGCGCAAAGCATATCATTCGCATCAGTAGCAGTGGATAATGTCAATCCCACTTTATTGTGCAATCTCACAATCGATGGAGCAGTTGCAGCAACAGATTATTCTGTGCCAAACGGCCTTACTGGATATTCACCTGCCATCAACGGGCTCTCCAACGGATATCATGAATGGAATGTGACCTGCAAGGATGGGACAGGCCAGTCTGTGAGCAGCGAAACCAGCAGCTTCCTCATTGACAGGATACCGCCGCAGGTCAATCTTATCGCTCCGGAAGAGAACTATACAAATACAAATTCCGAAGACGACATAAATTTCACATTCGAAGTGTTCGATGAAAGCAGCCCATATCTAAATTGCTACCTTTCAGTCGCTGGAGCTTATACTTTCAACATCAATGCGACATCCGGGGCCAACAGCAGCAAGCTGGTTGAAAATATCAGTGTTGGGTCTTACTTGTGGAATGCTTACTGTTATGATATTGCAGGCAATTCCAATACAACTGGCTTGAGGAATTTCACAATCTTTGGAGATGTGTCAGTAGACAGTGTCTCATTTAATCCCGCAATACCATTGCAGGGGACATCAACCCAGGTTAAGGTCGCAGTGAGCAATCTTGGCAATTCAACTGCAAGGCCCATACTCAGGGCGTATAATGAATTTGGAACCCAGTTAGCCATGACACAATTGAATCTGCCTGTGCTGCCCGTGGGGTCCGGAGGACCAGCCTCAGTCAATTGGACTTTCTCATGGAATCTTGCAGGGCTTGGTTATGGCGCCCATAACATAACAATCATTGCTGATATGCCCTATGACACAGATACGGCAAACAATGCATTTATCGAAACACTGTCAATAGAGCAGGATACAATCGGGCCGGATATTTCACCTATTGCAATCACTCCTGCAAATGTCACAGAAAACACCAACGCCGTGACTTTTTCGACCACAATTACGGATAACGCAGTGGGTATCGCGACCTCCAGTGTCTACCTGAATGTTTCAGCCGGCAATCTGTCAATCGGCAAGTTCATGACTGGCTCTTCAACATTTACTGCCATCATCACATCAGCTGAGTTTGACTGGGATGCGTCCCAGGGGGAAACATTTGCTGCATTTGTAACTGCGCAGGACATAGCAAACAACACTGGCTACTCGCCAATCAAGCTCGAGTATGTCGATATAATCAACGATCCGCCAGTTGTCAAGCTAAATTCGCCAAAGGCAGCTGATACGCCAACAGGCGCCTATCCAATCATGTTCAGTGTGGATAATGACGGGGAGGGTTATGCCAATTCAAGTGTCTATTATTGGCAGCCTTTCTCATATGCAACACCATATGAAGTGAACAGCAGCCTGTATTTCTCACAGGGCCAGTGGAATTTGATTGGAACAATCAATACACTTTCCACGCTGCAGAATGAAACAATCAATGAAACCCAGCTATGGGGCACATCGTTGCTGAATGGCTATAGCAAGATAAGGATTGTGGCAACAGATGGAACTTATCAGGCCATAAATCTCAGCGATGCGTTTTCAATTGATAATACGCCGCCAACTGCATACTTTGAAAATGCGCTCGGTGTCGGAAGCAGGATAATTGGCCCGAATGGAAGGGTATTCGGATTTGCAAATGGCACATTCAGCAACATTGCAGGCGTGGCCATGAATGACTCCAGGTTCCACATAACATTGTCGCCCGCCGGGCTGAGACTGGGGCAATTTGAATTTGAGTCAAATGAGACAATCAGCAGCAATCTGGATTTGAGGCTTACGGTTATAGACAGTGCAGGATTTGCCTTTGACTTGGCCGATTCATTCAGCATTGACAGCACGCCTCCTGTGATAGTCAGCAGCGCAACAGGCAATGAGTTCACAAATAATTACATTACGATCAAAATCAATGCAACAGATGCCAGCGGCATTGCCAGTGCCACAGCCTTGGTTCCAACAGCTTACACCTTTGCAAACATCTCACTGCTTGTGGACGATGAGGGCTTCTTTGCCGGCACATTCAAGGGGCCTGCCCTGCCGGGCAGCTACAGCATTGAAGTGCGCGCAACCGACAATGCTGACAATGGCGCAGTGTCATATTTCATGATGGACGTGCTTCCAGGCCCGGACCTGGAAGTGAAATCCGAGGGTATTTCCTTTAATGTTTCAAACACAACGCCAATTACAGGAAATGATATCTTGGTCAGCGCGCTTGTTTCAAACCTTGGCCTGAAGGACGCCCTTAATTTCAATGTCACATTCAAGGCAAGCAATGCTGTTATCGGAAGGGCGCTGATGAATCTTTCAGCAAATAGCAGCAGCACAGCAGAAATAACATGGGATACATCTTCATTTGCCGGCACACTGGATGTTTCAGTCCTGGTTGAGAATGCATCAGAAATTTATGAGTCGAATTACAGCAATAACCTTGCCAGCGTCCTGTTGTATGTTGATGGCCCTGATTTGGCCGTGGAGCAGGTCACAATCTCGCCAAATACGCCTATCCTGTCCGGCGAGACAAGGCTTGTGACAGCAGTAATCCAGAACCTTAAGCCTATTGATGCGGAAAATGTCCGGATTAGCTTCTATAACCATAACATATCGTTGACAGACAGGGTTTATTTCACTTATGTGGATGTCCCGGCATCATCTTCAATAAATGTGTCAATGATTTGGCAGACAGCCGGGCTATATGGCAACAATTCAATCATTGCATATGCAAATCCGGACAATATGCCTGCTGATCCCGACCCAAGCAACAACATCAATTTTGCAGTCGGCCAGATGACAGAATACATACCGGAACAAATCCCGGACATTCTCATATTCCCGCCGCGCATACTTCCGCCGCAGCCAGGCGAAAAGATCAGGGGCGTCACAACCAATAATTTTGATGGGGACCTCAAGCCTGATGTAATTTTGGGAACCCAGAGCGGCAAAGTGTATTTCTACCACAATGAGGGCAGGACAACAGTCCAGGATGACAGGCTGAACTCTGTCAACTTCACTCCAAGCATCTTGTTCGATTTGGGGGAAACCTCATGGGGCATGGCAAGCGCTGATGTTTATTTCGATGATTTCCCTGAGCTGTTTGTCGGCACCGCAAGCGGCAAGGTCATAATGTTCAACAATACCAATGGCACCTTGGCCGGTGAAAACCTTACTGTGCTGCAGCTGCCTGGCCAGGCATACGGAATTGCGCTCACTGATTTGGACAACGACAATCTCTTTGACATTATTGTCTCGGACCAGCAGGGCCATGTAAATGCATTCCTGAACAACGGCACCGCGGGGCACATTGACAATGAGTCATTTGTGCTTTTCCAGATTCTGACAACCAGGGACCAGCCGTTTGGGCTGACAACCGGGGATTATGACCTCGACAATAAGATTGACATCTTTGTAGGGGACAGGCTCGGCCAGCTGGAAAAAATCGTCTATGAGCCTGTGCTCAACAAGTATACTGGCTACCTGTTCGCAGATATTGGCTCTTTTGCCCACGGATTGACCTCGGCAGATATTGATTATGACAACAAGCTGGATTTGTTCACAATCGGCTTTGACGGAAATGTGAACCTGTTCTACAGCAGGGCAAGCGGCCTGACAGTTGACCCATTGCTGATTGGCAATGTCCCGAATGCCCTGGGGCTCACATCAGGCGATTATGACAATGACAATGATGTTGACCTGATTGCAGTTGGCGACGATGGCAATGTAACCTTGCTGCTGAACACAATACGCATCAAGAAGAGGATTTACCCAGAAAATGTGGACATTTTCGGCGGGCTGCCGGGCTTTGATGCGTCCAAGGCCGCGGCAGTGTCCAGGCCAATCTTGGTTGACACTTGGATACAGAACCCATATATTAGGTCGCTATTGGAGCCAAAATTATACGAGCAATGGAACGGCACAATGACCTTCATGGAAAAATCCTATGTAATCTTGAGATGGACAGATGATGGCTATGAAGTTGATTTCCTCGGGGACATGTATTTCTATGACACTCCGAAGAGCAACGCCACGCATAATTTCAAGTTCTGGTTCGGTTTCCCGAACAGCGTGTGCGAGAAAAAATGGCCAGTGAACCAGTTTGAGCCGCTTTCCTGCACATCAAAATATTCAACAACAGCAGTTGGGACGCTTGGATTGAACAATAAGTCCAACAACTTTTATGTGACAGATGTGTTTGACATCTTCTCGCACTCAACGCAGATGAAGGGCAGGGAGAGCTTCAAGTACCAGTATAGGATGATGATTGACAATCTCACTCCTGTAACTGCCATCACTGAGCTCAACTATACGCTCGAAGGCGAGTTCAAGACGCCAAAGACAAGCTATATCCTTAGCGGGTCTGTTACAAATCTCAACGACATAACTGCAAATGCCAAGAACATAAACCCGACAAAATACAAATTGGACAGGGATTATCGGGACTCAGAAACAAGGCTGCCGGACCATACAGTGCAGGATATCACTTTCAGTTATCAGGAGCCGTTGACTGCCAATGAGTACATGACAGTCCAGGCGCATTTGCATAATAATGGCAACGTCAATGTCGACAAAGTAAAATTGACGATATTGCTGAACGGCGAGCCTGTGAAATTCGGCACGCCTCAGGTGAATTATACCGTATTCAATATAGCTGGCTTGGGCTCGAGCACTGTTAATGTCGGCGCCTATGCGCCTGTCACATTGGACGGGGCACTGAATGTCACAGCCATTGTCAACCCCTTCCTGGATGACAAGGAAACAGATTACAGCAACAATGAGCGCACGGAGAGCATTCAGATTGTCCCTGCCACTGACCTGGTCTTGGAGGAAATGCACTTCGAGAACAACAGGCCCATTGAAGGGGAATTGGACACGCTGTATGTCACAGTGAGGAATATTGGCCCCAATATCAGCTATTATGCTGATGTTTTTACCATGGGTTGGACAAGTAATATCCCATACAGCTTCTCATTGAGCTGCGACCCATTGAGCCAGTATTTCAATCCATCCCTTTGCACAGGCTCTCTAAGCATATTTTCATATCCATCAAAGCATATTGGCAATCTGGGCCCTAATGAAACCGCAACAGTTTCCTTTACCTATCAGCTTGGCGACAACCAATTCAGGTCGCAGGGACAATACAATATCAGCGCCTTGGTTTCAAATGTCGGGTCCGGGGATTACAACCATGCAAATGACGCCATGTTCCTCGGCCTTTATCCAAATGGAAGCGGTGTCTTTGAAGTCCTGCCATCCACTGCTGAGCTCAACCATCACCTGCATGGCGTAGTAGACGGCGGCAACACCGGGATGGGCATACAGAACCCCACTGACCAGTTGATTTCCTTCAGTTACCAGAAATGGAACGGGGGAGGGCATGATGCAAAGGATTTCAGTGTGCTTCTGTATCTTGATAATAATGACAGCTATGTCCTTTCAAAAGTCAATGACACAATAATAAACCATTCAAGCATTGCCAATTTTGAGCAGTATGATTGGACAAATGTGTCGGAAGGCGACCATCTTGTCTATTCCTATGTTGATTATGGCCAGTCAGGTGTGCAAAGCACAGCGATAATAAACACAACAGACCGCCTGAAGCTCACTTCAGTCATGGCAGGAACATTCGGAAACAGCCTTTCCCTGGCCATCGAAAATAACACTGAATTGGCTGCCTCAGTTGTACTGTTTTCGAATGTTGGCTCATCCACCCTGAATATTAATTCATCAGCCCTACTTTCAGTCGGGGACAGCATAATCATCAAGAATGAAATTTCCACACCGTCAGTATTTACTGATAATCGGCATATCATTACAAATATCAGCGGCAACAGCCTCCAAGTCACACCCGCACTGGCCCAGCCTGCTTATGCAGATTACAGGGTCTTTAAGATACTAGACAATTACAGGGTCACGGCAAAGAGGTCATACCAGGAGTTCAACCAGACCTACTTTGATTATACTTTAACTCCTGTGAACATCCTCAGGATTTACAATTTCAAGGCAGATGGTGTCAGCAGAATATACAATGTGGCTGATGTAGTTGATGTCTTGGAGCTCGGTGGCTTCAATGCAAGTTCCTCACCCACGCAGGATGTCAATGATTGGTATACCCTTGATGAATCAGGCGCGTCCCTTGCGCAGAATCCTTCAATAGGCAGCTGGCAGCTTGCAATGCCAGGCAAGATTAGAGAAAAGTCTGACTATAACAACGAACAATACGCTGTATTCCTATGGAAGGAGATTTCTGTTGGCGGGATTACATACACTCCGATGTTCCCATTGCCCAACTCCCTTGTGGCTATACAGGCCGGCATCAGCAACTCTGGCCATATCAGGACTGGGCCATTCAATGTCAGTATCTATATTGATGACGTGCTGCTGGAAACAAGGACGATTTCAAGGCTGGCACAGCAAGGCATCGGCGAAACCTTCTATTATAGGGTTCCATTGTCGCTGAACAAGAAATTCCTCAATGTTAAGATAATTGCAGATGACAGTGATGTGATCAAGCACGAAGATGAAAGCAACAACATTGCAACAGCTGTTATCCCAATCAGCAAGCCAATGGAATTCAATGTCTTATCTGTGGAATATGACATAAACTTCATAGACACTTTTGAAATGGGCAACATTTCAGGCAACCAGTCACTTGATTTGACAGCCGTGCCATCGCTACTGGCCGATATATCATTTGAATATGATGCAGCTCCTGTATTTGTGGACTATGATGGCGATGGCCTGACAGATATCCTGGTCGGTTCCCTGGATGGCAAAATCCGGTCTTTCAGGAATACTGGGACTTCTGAAGGTCCTTTGTTCACTGAAGAATCCAATTGGGAAAATGTTGATGCGCAATCATCATCCAGCGTAACCTTGGGCGGAACCAATTATGCTACAGTCTTGCTTAAGGAGATTGATGCCGGAGCAAGGTCCTATGTCACATTTGGCGACCTGGATGCTGATGGAAAGCAGGATATGCTTGTCGGAACAACGCATGGATTTGTCAATGCATACAAGAGAGTGGGAGTGGTAGTCTCAGTGTTCAACGAAAGCTATGGCGGCTTCCAGTCCCTGAACAGGCTTGTCTGGATACCCTATGATTTCAACCTTTCAAACCTGGAATTGCCTGGCCGGGCTGCGCCAGCTCTTGGTGACCTGGACAATGATGGTGACCTTGACCTTGTTGTTGGAACAATTACTGGCCAGCTTGTCGCTTATGAGAATATCGGGAATGTCACACAGCCTTATTTTGCTCCAAATCAGTTTGCGCTTGGCAACATCACAGTCTCAGGCAATGCAGCGCCTAGCCTGGCGGATATCAACAACGACGGCAAGTTGGACCTGCTTGTTGGCTCATTTGATGACATATATGCATATCTCAATGAAGGCACATTGGACCTGAACAGCAGCACATTCAATGCATCCTGGCTGCCAGTCGAATTAAGCCAATTAAATCTGCTGCTTGTCAACAAGACAGATTTCAGGCCGGCTGCAATTGACATTGATTCAGATGGCATCATTGAAATGGTGACCGGATGGAACAAGCCAGGCCAAATAGACATAAGGCGTGGATACTATGAACCATTTAAGTGGCAAATTGTCAACCTTGCGCCAAATCCAATCTACATAAACAGGGTCCAGGCAAGCTTGTACAACAAGACTGACAATAGCAAGATCACAGAATTGCACACATGGGGGCCATTCCTCAATAATATCAATGTCCCATCTGGTGACAGGTGCTTATTGGTTGATATGGTTGATTTCGCGGACATGATGGAATCCTATGAAGTCCTGGAAAAAGAATTCAACATTAACCTGCCAGTTGACCTGCCATTGGACTCCTATGTCGGCCTTACTGCAAGTAAAAAGAATTGGGTTGGTGGGGAATACCTCCTGGCAGAGCAGGGCAAGTGTGCGCCATATCGCAAGATCGCGGGAACCATGGGCTTGCCGCCTTATCAGCTCAATGCCTCCATTGGCGGTAATGTATTCCAGTTATTCGCCGAGCCAGACTCGCTTTATGAGATAGACGGCTCATACAGGCTGTTCGAAAACAACTCTTTCACAGACACTGTTGTCTGCCTTGAACAAACATGCCCATTGATAGGCCTTAAGCCTGGCGAGGTTAATACAGTTGTCAAGATGGGCGGTTCAGGTGACATTTACAAGTACCAGAATGTGAGGCTTGACTCCTTCAATCTCGTCCAGCCGGAAACGCCGCCAATAGAAATCCAGCTCAAGAACAAATTTGGCATGGAGCTTAAGCCTGGCTATGTTGAGGATTTCGAAGTCTATATCGTGAATAACAACAGAAGGAGCTTCAATATCAACAGGATTGCATTTTCCGTATTCGACCGCGGCCAGCCAACAGGCCAGGTCTCAGTTGACTTTGGTCAGTTTGGCCTTAATTTCAGCCAAAATTCATCTGACCTGAACGGGACAAATGCAACACTTTTCTTCAACTCCACAGTGAATGAATTCGACGTGTTCACAAATTCAAGGACAATAGACCTGTACACGGACACAACACCTTTCAGCATTGGCCCCGGCGGGGCAGTATCGCGAACCTACAAGATTTACATACCTGAAGGAATGCCGATTAATGCATCACTCTATGTTTCTGCAATCGAAAAGAGAAGCTGGGCAGATGAGAAGGGCATAACACAATGGAGAAGGAGCAATGTTGCTTCGCTTTGGGAGCTTTCCGGCAATGCAGGTGATGGAATACTGTCCGGCCAGGTATATTATGGGGATTTGCCCCCGACCACTCTTTCAGGAGAGAACCAGACAATCTTTGCTGACGATACTTTATGGGGGCACCAAGGCTGGGACTATGATGTTTGCAGCGGCGATGATTGCCAGAGAAAAGGGCCGCCTAAGCGGGACTCCTTCCTGCGCAAGCATATCTGGATTTCAAGCAGCATTGTAAAGGCTGAACAGCTGCAAACTGGCAGCCAATCCTGCTCACCTGAATTTTATGAGCCTCCATCCGGCATAACCACATGGATAAATGGGGTATGGAAGTCAGGCTGGACAACCAATTGCGATACTGTGATTGTCGGGCACACACCGAACCTGGACCTGTTATTCAGGGGCCAGGATAATGAGTTTGACGTTTACCAGTTTGGGCCAAACAGGGATTATGAGGTTATACTCTACGATGTTGTGGGTTATGACTACCAGCATTATGCTGTTGTTGAGCCAATCAAGCCAGCATATGTGCTGGAGGATGTCAAAATTGGCGTGGACGGATTGCTCAGGAGGCAATACGAAGAGGAAGTCAATGTTACAGTAACGAATAATGATGATGACAGCCTGACAATGGATGTCCTTACATTTGACCTTATAAGCCCGGCAGGCAAGAAAATACACCTGCTTACAGATACCAATCCAAGGGTCATAGCAGCGAGCAGCAGCAGGGATGTGTCATACAGGGTAATAATCCCATCAGATGTGCCTCTGGATTCAAAGATGAGGGTAACTGCTGAAAGGACTTTCCAGTTCCCGGACAACTTATGGGCACGCGATCATGAGGCTTCACTGCAGGCAACACTGGCAGAGCCGACAAATGAAGCTGTTTGGGGAGATACCCTGCCAACTGGAACATCAAGCAATTACAGGAAGAGAGTATTCCTGCCATCTGATATAACGAGGGCAGAAATTATACTCGGAGGAGACCAAACCACCACTTTGTACTTCAATGAGGAATTCCAGGGCAATGCATACAAAGGTTACAGCCCCTTGGCAGTTAATGGCGGAATCCTGCCGGGACAGCAAAATATTGTCAGCATCACAGGCCCTGTGCCGCTCACAGGCTCCAGGATTTATTCAGGCAAGACTTACGAATATGGAAAAGTTGTGGAACCCGAGCAGGAAGCATTCTATATGGTCTTTGGCATGAGGGAATCCATGAATGTGGAAGGCCGCGAGCCATTTAGCGTCTATCCGGGCGAAGATGTGATGGCCAGGATTGGTGTCACCAATTTCTATGCCAATAAGACCCTGAACTTTGATTTGAGGATTTATGCTGTGGACTTCAGCGACCTCAGCGAGCATACGCTCGAAACATTCACAATGATAATCCCGCCGCTGCAGACCCAGGAGCTGGCAATTGATGTCGATATCCCGGTATCCGTAAGCAATGATACCAAACTGCAGTTGTCAGGACTCTGGAATGAAAAGCTGTCCGACAACAATTGGCTGAGAGGCTCCAATTTCAATGATGTCACAGCCAACAACAGGTTCCTTGAAGATTCAAGCTGGGGAGTTGTGCCCCTTAATGCCGCAAATGAGCAGGCGCTCTATTTCAGGAAGCATGTATGGATAGACACCACAGTGCAAAGCATAGGCTTTGTCATAGGCGGTGCCTCTTCAATGTACATTAACGGCCTGAGCGTAAGCGCGTTCACAAATGGCGCCTTTGACCTGACTGGAAACGAATTCGTGAAGACTGATGACAATATTATTGTGCTGAAATCCAATGCCTACAATGCACAGGCAGACATAATACTCAAGCATTTTGTGCCTGTCAGGTCAACTGACCTAAGCTATTCCGACATCATATTCACCAATCTCTCATTGTACCAGCAGGATGATGTATTGTGCTACCTGAATGAAACCTTGTGCGATTGCGGGAATGCCAGCCGCGGAAAATGCTCATATTATTCCAGCCAGGGCGTGCCATTGCATGCAAACTTCACTCTTGAGAACACAGGTGAATTGTTCGCAGATGAGCTTGACCTGAAAGCCTTTGCAATAAAGAAAGACACCAATGAGATGGTAAATTTCACCCTGCAGACCGTTACAATGCACCCATTCAGTACAGATGACTATCAGATCATGTTCGATACTTCCAGGCTGGCCGGCCTGTATGACTTTGTGGTCTATGCAGATTATCATGATGATATAATTGAGACTTCGGAGACAAATAACCTGCTCAATTTCACAGTCATGGTCGATTCGCTGCCTGTCATTTCATACCTGCGGCCAGAGTTGTTGCAGGGTTACGGAGAAAATGTCACCATCATAGCCGGAATTGCCAGCAGGGATGCTGAGCCATTCACCCAGGAGATTACCTACCTGGCGCAGGGAGGCGAAATTGTGCCTGTGGCAAGCATCGCTTCCGGGCCGGCGCTCAATAAGATAATAACGGGCCAGGCAGCGGATTCGGAATTAGGAAGGTACCTGCTCGGCCTTGCTGTGACTGATGGGCTTGGGAACTCAGCATTGGGAATGCAGTATTTCGACCTCGCTGACTCATTGTACCTTAATGTCAAGACCAAGAAGGATGTTTACTATTATGGCCAAAAAGTGGACCTGACTTCAGCGCCGGATATTGACCTGCCAATATCAACCGGCTACAAATCACCAGTGTTCAACATGGCAGTGGATGATGCCTCATCAGTTAAGGGTGGCTCGCCTGTCACAGTGCGCGCAGATGCATATGACCAGGACAGGGAAGTGATTAGCCTGTTCGTCTGCTCAACTCCCAATGCAAACTTGAATGGCTGCACTGACAATACTTTGTGCACTGCCAGGAGCATGCAAAATCCAATGTGCGAATTCCCGGCTGCGTATGACAATGAAGAGCACGGGTGGTATGCCTTTGTCTTTGACGAGTCAGGCATGGCAGCTGAAACCAATCCAATGCAAGGAGAATACATTTCAGATATAGCGCCAATCAAGCTGCAGCTCCTTTCCGTAGCTGAAACACCGGACAACCCCGGCGGGCTTGACAATACTGATGATGGCAAGCTCCTGATTGCTGCGCAAGGTGACTTTGGAATGAAGGTCAGGCTTGGCAAGGATGAAACCTACAGGTTCAACAAGGACAGGACTTATAACCTGCTTGATGATGAATGCTCGGTCTCAGGCAAATTTGCAGTCTGCAGCATACCCGGCGTCACAACTGAAGACGCTTCAAGGAACCCACTGAACAATTACACATTTACCTACATAAGCTCAATTGACCTTGAAGGAAATGAATTGCTGACAACAGACAACCTGAATGTGCCATTGCTGGCAGATTTCGACATAAACATGACAGTATATGATGATTACCAGGGCCAGCTGCTGCAAAGCGGGGACCCGGTCCAGATAATTGGAAGCACAAAATACTGCAAGGATACAGCCGGCACCTGTGTGCCAAGCATCCCATCAATAAATATTTCCCTGGCATTTGCTGAGACAGGACACCTGAGGTACTATGCAGGCAGTGAATTAAGGGATGCCTTGGTGATTGTGAATACTGCGCCTGAAATAACGGGCCTTGGTTATTTTGATATCAGCACTGACCATGCTTTTGAAATAACTGTGGAACATTATGATGACAACAGCCAGCCTGTGCAATGCTCTGTAGAATTTGGCGGCTCATCATATGCAATGGCACTTAATGCACATGCGCTTGGGCAGTCTTCCAGCTATATTGTCGACAGCCTGCCTGCACTGTCCATAGTGGATTTCAACATAACCTGCACGGACGGCTGGGAAGCTGACCAAATCAGCGGCCAGCATATTGTGCCAAACGCCCTGCCAAATATATTGAATCTTCCAGATGTAAGCCTGCAGCCAGGCCAGGCCACAACAATAAACCTCAGTTCATTTGGAATCGATCCTGACAACGATGCTCTGTCCTACTCATTCCAGGTAATTGAAAATCCAGGCCTGTTGGCTACAGCGCTTAATGGCAGCCAGCTGGATATCCAGGCAAATGTGAACTTAGGGACTGCAATTGTGGAAGTTACTGTCACAGATGGGTTTGCATTTTCAAGCGACAATATCAGCGTGTATGTTGAGACTCCTGATGAGTCCAAGTTGAAGAATAATGAGCTGAAGAATACAACAGTGATCCTGCTCCAGCAGGTGAAATATGATGACTCAGGCGCCTGGATAGATGTTTATAGCAGCAACGCAACAGTCAAGCTGTTGCCGGGCTCCAAGAACCAGCTGAAATTTGATTCTTTGTTCGAGTGGAATTCCATCTCATCGCCATACAAGAATGGGTCTTTCACCGTATATTTCGCAGCTGTGGACACAAATGGCAGTGTGCTGAGAAACAGGGACAGCGCCCTAATTGAGGATTATTACAATTTCACCTTGTTATATCTCAATACACCGCCTGAACTGTATGGCTTGGAGGATGCTGCCCTGTTCAATATAGAAACCTTCACAGACATTGACCTGTTTGACCACAGCTTTGATGCAGAGCAGAGCAATGCCGAGCTTGTTTACGCAATTGAAAGCCAGAGCGATTCTGGTGTAATAAACTGCTACATTGATGCGGATGGCCACACATTGAAATGCGACCCGCCAGGTTCACAGGGAACAACTCAGATAATGCTAAGCGTTTTTGACGGTGAATATTATGATTATGACATGTTCACAGTTACAGTGGAAGTCATCCAATACATGGTTGAGGAGAACCAGAGCCTAAGCTTCGCCTTCCTGTCCGACATATTTGATGTGGCTGGCGACCCGCTATCCAATTTCAGGTCATTTATCGTAAATGAATCAGTGCTGCCTGGTGACTATAATATCACAGTCATAGTAAGCGATGGCATCCTGGAGACAATACAGTCCTTTGTGCTGACTATAGTCAGTGATGGAAATGTGGCTCCTGTACTGGATGATATCCCAGATACTGTTGTCCATGAGAATGACAATGTAACAATAAGCCTGATTGCAGTAGATCCTAACAATGACACAATAATCTATGGCACGGATGCATTCTCTGTCCTGCCGGGTACTGTTGCCTTCAACGAGTCGACTGGAGTATTGCAGTGGATGCCCTTATATGATGATTCAGGCAACTACACTGTAATGTTCAATGCAACTGACGGCGACCTCACATCAGGGAAGCCTGCCAATATCCAGGTGCTAAACCTCAACAGGCCACCGCAGATTAGCCTGGTCTTTGACACCGTTTATGTGAATGAGTCAGACACGGCCAGGATTTCAGCCAGTTTCGGCGACCCGGATAACGAAAATATTGTTGCCAATGATGATAACCTGCTCTTGGTTTCCTCAAGCGACATCCGGTTTGTTTTGGAATCATTGAATGCCAATAGCACAACATTTGCCTGGATAACTGGCTATGATGATGCAGGAATTATGCTAGTAAACATGACTGTTACAGATGGCGAGTATTTTGCAACCCAGACAGCAACTGTATATATTTACAATGTCAACAGGCCGCCGGTACTGAATCAGGTGGATGATGTTTATGGCTATGAAAACAGCACAATCAACATAACCCTTAATGCCACTGACCCAGACGGTGACTTGCTGATTTACACTTTGAATGACAGCAGGTTCTTTGGCGTTGGCAATGAATTCAGCTTCTATGCTGATTTCGATCAAATGGGCACTTATTCATTGCAGGCAACTGCTTCAGATGGCATGCTTTCAGATTATAGCATCTTCAACCTGTTCATATTCAATGTGGATCGGGAGCCTGTAATTACTTCCACACCAATCACCTCTGTCTACCCCTATTCACCATATACATATCAGGTGGAAGCGACAGACCCTGACAATGATACACTGACTTACACATTATTGCTTGGCTCCGCAGGCATGGCAATAAACAGCACAACAGGCCTGTTCGAATGGGTCTCAGAAGGCATTGGCAGTTATTGGGTTTCCATAGAAGTTGATGATGGCCAGGGTAAATCTGCTGTCCAGGAGTTCATGATTGAAGTAACTGCCGTGCCGAACAATGCCCCAATACTTGAGCCAATTTCAGATGTGACTGTGACTGAAGGCGAAGTTGTCAGCATCCAGCTCAATGCATCTGACCCGGAAAATGATTCCCTGTCTTTCAGCGCTAACTCCTCAGTTGGAAGCTTCAACAGCATAACTGGCCTATTTGAATGGCTGACTGATTACGAGTCCAGCGGCGTGTATGATATTTTGTTCACTGTGAATGACACGATGGGACTGACTGACGAGCAGGTGGCACAAATCACTGTGCTTGACTTCAACAGGCCCCCTGAGATGATGATATTGGGCAACCAGACAGTGGATGAGAATGGAACACTTGAACTTTTGATAATCATATCAGACCCGGATAATGACACCTTAACACTTGAATTCAATTCCACTTTGCCTGGCACATATTTGTTCAATGAGCTGTCAGGCGCCTTCACGTGGCAGCCTGGAAGGTGGAACACTGGCAACTTCACGCTTACCTTCATCGTAAGTGATGGTGACACAACAGTTGTGCAGACAATAGTTGTGACTGTCTTAAGTGTTGACAGGCCACCGGTGCTGGAGCCATTAAGCAATATAACTGTGTATGAAGGTGAACTGGTAACATTGCTTGCAAATGCCTCAGACCCGGATATGGATCCAATAGCTTACAGCATAAATGATTCGAGATTTGTGACATTCCTTAATGAGTTTACCTGGCAAACAATGATTGGGGACACAGGAGTCTATACTGTTTTGGTAACAGCAACAGATGGTCTGCTCAGCGATGCAAAGACTGCATTAATCACTGTGCTGACTTATAATTTGCCGCCTGCCCTGGAAGAGCCAGGCAATTTCACAGTATATGAAAATGCGACATTGAATATCGCGCTGTCAGCCAGTGACCCGGATAATGACACGCTGATTTATGGCATACAGGCATCCCTGCCAAGTGCATATGCTTTCAATAACCTGACAGGATTGTTCGACTGGATGCCATCATTCAATGATGCAGGAATCTACAATGTGCTTTTCAGCGTCACCGATGGTGAATTCTATGACTACAAATCAAGTTACATAGAAGTCCTCAATGTCAACAGGCCACCAGTGCTGGAGCCAATAGGAAACCAGGAAGTCAATGCTTCCAGCACACTGGACATTATGCTGAATGCGAGCGACCCAGACTTCGATGCTTTGTCGTTCCAGTTCATCGGAACCTTGCCATCCCCGTACTACTTCAATGAATCATCTGGATTATTCCAGTGGACTCCGGACAATGCAAGCTATGGCACACATATTGTAACCTTCAACGTTAGCGACGGAGAACTGCATGATTATGAAACCCTTAACATAACTGTTCCTGCGCCAGTCGTTGTGCCCAATTATACCAGGACAATAACAGTCTTGAAAGACGCCTTTATCAGGAACGGTGACAAGCAAAGAAATGAAGGCGCCAATCCAATCCTGTATTTCCAGAAAGGAGGCGGAATGAACGTGCTGACTGAATTCAATATAAGCAAGATTAGCATGTCCAACCTCACCGAAGGCTACCTTGTCTTCACAATTGCAGGAGCGGATGATAATTGGGGCAGGGGCGGATCCATTGAGGTCCACAGGCTATTATCTGAATTCGCCGAAGGCAATGGCTGGAAAATGGGCCAAAGCCCGCCCATTTCAGGAACTGGCATGGGAGTGACCTGGACATGCGCCAATGATACAGACATATCCAACAACAAGCAAAACTGCAGGTTTGCATGGAATGGCGGAGATTATAACGCTTCAGTCATTTCGAGATATGTGCATACAAACAACATGAGCGGCATTGTTGTTTATAACATAACAAAAGATTTGAAAACTCTGTCAGTAAATGCAAAGAGTGTAGGCTACACCCTTTTCAAGACGGGCACATCCAATAATGGCAACGTTACATATTATTCAAAGGAAGGCGCCCAATCAGTGGGAAATATGGACTATGCTCCAAAGCTTGTCCTGACTATGAAGCCCTAAGAATTCAACCATTGGCCTATAAGGCCCATAATACTAACTCTTGACTCTAAATGCTATAATGTTTAAACCGGTAATGCCCAAGAATAGAGAAAGGTTGAGTTGAAACTTAAACTGAAAAATCCCCGATCTTTGTCTGCGACGCCCTAAAATCAGAAACTCCGGCCTTTGTCAGGTCATGTATTAAGTGAGGCCCGTTGTCATGCTGGCTTATCTTCTTTGCTTTTTCGGCAACAACCTTGGCACTGACACTCCTGATTCTTGCCTTGCCTTTCTGTCTTTGCGATGCTGTTTTAATGCCATTTCCGCCCGTGAATGCGTTTAGAATCCATAATTGCAGCCGTGCCACGCCCAGCATGGCATTGGATAATTTGCGGCTTTTGCCATAGATTTTAGGAAATTCCTTTGGCTCGTTAACGGCCTTGCCCTTTTCAATTTGCAGAGACGCTTTCAGAGATGTTTTTCTTTTCCTGCTGACCATGTAAGAGCTCAGAAAACTATAATCTATATGCAGAACCCCTTTGTCTTCCAGTATCAAAGCCCATTCGGTAATGACATCCGGGCTGACTTTAAGCTTGAGAGCAGCGTCCTTGAAGGAAAGTTCCCCTTTTTCGTCCACAAGGCTCTTGAGCCTGTCAACGTCGGTTTCAATTGTGTACTGCGGGTTTAGGATCATCATGTTACAATGTCAAGAGCACATCTTCTATATAAACTTTTGCTTTTTGTAACCACCTAGCAGGAATGACAAATTAGGGATAAATATATGTTTTATATATGAAAATAAATCTAAAAGTGGCATCAAAAATTTTAAATACTAATTCGCAGCAAGCTATACCGGAGCGTGATCCTATGGAAGACCACACACATGATCATAAGAGATTTGTTGCTTATTTTGCATATGGATTGTTGGCAGTGACGTTCGTAGGGATGATTTCTGCAGGATTTAATTCTGGAAATGATTTAGCTGGATTTGCAATGGCAGGCGGCAAAGTAAAGTATAAAGACTGTGTTGAATGGTGCGATGCGCAGTGTGCAAAGAACGGCAACATGATTTGCCTTTATGTTGATGGAGACAAGCCACCATGCGGCGATTATAGTTGCCAGTATGTTGACAGTGCCCGGACATAAATTTTTAACATTATTTTTTCAATTTCATCTGCTGTTCACACTTTACAAGCTCTTCAATATCTTTTCTTTCCGTGCCAAAAGGCTGTAAAAGCACATACAATGCCCTTGCCATGAGCTTAGAATAATATTCCATGTCCGGCTTCCCGTCATAATCTTCAATCAGCACAGCTCCTTTAGCAGAATGGATGTATCTTATTATTTGACCTGGCATTGCCTTGACGCCTTTACGTTCCAGGCTTTTCACAACATTCTTCTGCGGAATGTTATGCTTGTAGTCAGTTTTGCTTATTCTCGTCTTGCAGACCAGCCATTCCTTGTCCACTTTTTCCAGCTTGTGAACTGTTTTGTGCATTTCTCCCAGGATTCCAGGGATCATTTCCTTGATCTCATTTTCATTGTTGCATCCTGACATTCGCTCTATCACTTTCTGCTGGTAATATCTTATTATCAATGGCGAAGAGCTTTGCCTTACCTCAATCCCTCTCGCCTTAATTGCCCCGCTTTTAAAAACCCCATAATACCGTGCAGGAATTGCCCTGTCAATGTCATTTACCCCTGAAAGAAAAACAATCCACTTGAAAATTCCCTCAAAGCTTACAGGAATTCCGGTCATTATCTCAAGCTCTCTGCAAAATTCTTTTACAATATTTTCATCAATTCTTTTTTTCCTGATATAAAGCGAGTCAACAATGCCATGAATAACCTCAAAGCCATGCTCCTCTGCGAGTCTCATGGAGTTCAACAGCGTTTCCCTTGCGTACGAGCTTATTGCCTGATGGGCTGTTGGCAGTCCGAGCTTAAATTCCCTGAATCTTAGATAGCCATAGCTCGAAACCAAAACCCATTTCAAGCCTACAGCCCTTGCCTTGTTGATTGCAGTGGGATTTCTCTTGTATTCCATTCTTTTGTCCAGCAACGGCTTAATTGCAATCGGTCCTAATCCCTTGTGCCTGACTGAAATTTTTATTGGAAGATTCGGCACTTTCTCAAATGGCCCTTCATCACATAAAATCATGTCAGCGCTGATGTTGTGGTTGTAAATCAGCCAAGGAAACATGCTTGCAAAATCAATCTCTGCAACATCCTTTTGAAACCCAAGTTTAGGGTCAAGGTACATTCCTGCCCTGTCCGCTTTCATAAAATCAAACATGTTCAGCGGCTTTTCAATCGGCTTTTCCTTGTAGGGCACGAGAAAATCATTTTGTATCATCTGCTTTACCAGCGCAGACTGGAAAACAGTCCCAAAGCTCCTTGAAGCAACTTTCTGGAATGGCGTGCCTGAAAGCCTGCATAATTCCATTATCGCATCAACGTCGCACTCACTGCCCACCATGGCTGAGGAATCCACAAGAAATCTTCCATGCAGTCTAATTGCAAAATCCTGGTAGCGCACAATGCCATAGCTGAAATAGGTTTTCCCACCTTTGTATTTTATCGGAACAGAGTCCCACCTGTGGAAATTCGCAGAAGGATATTTTTCTGCAAGCTCAGGCAACCTTGCAAAAGCCCTGTCCATAATGATGACATCAGGATTGTCTGATCCCAGGCGGCGCATGAACAACCCTTTGTCAACTTTTTCAGCAACGAGCTTTGTCAGTGTAGGGCCGTGGTCATCTTCAATCTGATAGATTCTTCCGTTTCTGACTTCAACGGCACTGCACGGCGTGAGATTATTTTTGTAAAGGAACATCTGCTCAGGCGCGACATCAGCGTTGTAAAGCGGGACTCCATGTGCTGTTCCACTTTCTATAAACCTGACAAACCTTTCAAAATGCGCAATGCCCGGCACAGGTATTTCCAAAACTTCTTTCCATTTCCTGAGGTAAGTTTGTTTTTTTACAGCAAAGTTGCAGATGTTGTTTTTATCCAGGAAGGTTTTAGCTTTTTCGTGCGCAAATATTGAAACCTTGAACGGCACATTAATCCTGAAATCACTTTCAGGCGTCTTCAGCCACAATGCTATCCAGTTCCCGTTCCTGTACGCGTCCATGAGGAATGCTTTCATGAATTGTCTCCATCTCCTTAATCCTTTTCTCCTGTTCCAGTATTATTGACAAAAGGCAGAACGCCCAGACATGCACACTGTTGGCGTATGCAATGCTGCCTACGTGCCTCAACGGCTTTTTGAGTATCTTTTCATAGATTATCCTGTCTTCCTCTTTCAGCGCTTTCCCAAATTCCCTGAGCTCGGCCAGCATGATGTCAACCATCATCCTTTGGCTCCAAACCGTGTGCCCCATTATTTCACCCCAAAAAGTCACAGTACTTCCTTGCCATCTTTTCCTGGCTCTGATGAACACTGACAATTATCCTGCATTTTGTCCCGGCCTTTTTCATGATTCTCCAGCACTGCTCGTAGATGTTTGCATTCTCTATCTCATCCTGGTAATTAAAAAGATGCCTGAACGACGTTATGATGACCGTTTCCGCCCCTGTTTTCTTTGCCATCCCGAAAAGGCGCTTAAGGACGTCCCTAAATTTGTAAAGCATCTCAACCTCTATTATGTAAACGCTGTTGAACTTTTCCAACGGCGCATCAGGAAACAGGGCGTGCGGGTTTGCAGCATTGGCGCAGTCTATCACCAGGCAGGGCAGGCTGTCAAATGCATGCAGCAGCAGTTTCCTGTCCATTTCTCTAGAACTGCATCTAATCCCTATTAATGGCATGAAAAAAGAATACTGGCGAACTTTAATAATCCCGCGCCAGGATGTCTAGTGGGGAGTGAACTTTCGAAAAAACTTAATATCCTAAATAATTAAATATCTTTAAATACAAGCCTTGCTGTAATGAATGTATGAAAACGGCAATTTTCCTTCTGGCGCTCATTATTGTTTTATCCGGCTGTGTTAAGCAGCCAGAGCAGGTTGTCTGCACAGAAGATGCAAGAGAATGCCCTGACGGCTCTTTTGTTATCCGGGACCCGAATAATAATTGTGAATTCTATCCATGCCCTGAAATCACAACAGTGGATGTTCCGACTCCAACGGGCGAGAAGCTTAAAGCGATCGAATGCGATGCAACAGACAGGCCCGAAGCCTGCACATTAGAGTATGTGCCTGTCTGCGGCTGGTTCAATGAAAACATTATCTGCGCCAAGTATCCGTGTGCAATGGAATATGGCAACAAATGCATGGCCTGTGCTGATGAAAACGTCGGCTACTATACAGAAGGCGAATGCCCTGATGTTTCTGACGGGAAAACTGTGTAACACCGGCAAAAGGTTAAATAGTCCTAAGTTTCTAATATTCTTATGAGAACCTCCTGGCTCATCGGCGCCCTGGTAACATTCTTTTTCGGCATTGCATTTACCATAAGCATCATTGGGATTGTAATTGGCGTGCCGTTGATCATATTGTCATTTTTTCCTGCTCTTTGGGATAATACTACCTGCCCCCGCAAAGGAAGTGCATGTGCATCATTATTATGGGAGAAAAAAGAAGAAGTGATTTTTATTGGATTATGAATTATTAAACCTTTGCCTCATCTTCGGAAACACCCGCAGCAACAAGAATAAATGTGCCAATGAACATTACCGCTGAGAGCATAATCGGCTTCTCGAGAAATTCAATAATTGCGGGAACATGCGTCGGCGGGAAAGGAATAGCATTTCTGATAATTATGACCCAAATCAGCAACAGGCCAGGGGTTATCATTGACGGCCATCCCCTTTCCTTATTTCTGTTGTAAAGCCTGTCAAACGCAATGATAAAAATCGAAATGTAAAGTGACGTTGTAAACATATACGGAAAAGTAATGTAAATAAATATGTCAATCAGGATTATAAACATCAATGACATGCCTGGTATGGTCCGTTGGCCAATTTGATTGCCACTTAGGCCCATTATCCCTGCAACAAGGATTACCATAAGGGAAGCAATAACCACAATGGAAACATCCTGCAGAATGTTGTTAATCACAAGAACAGGGTCAAGATATTTTGGGTAAATGCCCAACACATGCGCCATTACAGTAACCAAGGCCAGGACAACGCCCACAGTGAGATTCACATTCCTCTTCTCAGAAAGCACCTTGGACTTCATCAAAATCGCAAAGAAAACTGTGAAAATCAGAAGAAACGGAAGCATGACATCAGTCAGGCCAAAGCCTTCAGCGCTTTTGACGAATTCACCAAGAGGGCTCATTATAAGGCTTATTGCTCGTGGATCCTATAAATAAGTTTCTATAGATTTAGCTGGCATGCAAAAATACGAGCCTGTGAGGATTTGAACCCCAATCAATCGGTATCCTGCAATGGCTTTGCTCGGGTTTCCCGTCAAGGCTGGCCATCACCGAAGCCGACCGCACTTCCAGGTTATGCTACAGGCCCAGTAAATTACCACACGAGTTATATAACGATAATATTAGAACATGGTTTATAAAACTTGTTCATTTATATTAGCTTGTACAGTTGTGCATTCTCTTCTCTGGTTATGGCCCGCTCAGCCCCGAATTTCTGCCTCAGCGCATGAATGTGCTTGTTGACAGTAGTTACCTGCGGCCAGTATGGATTATGGAGGGGCTGCTTTGTGACCGGGTCAAAATTTGGATAGACATCATGAAGCCCAAAATACAGTCTCATCCAGTGGCGGGAAAGCTCAACCAGCTCGGAATTTTCCGCCTGAAGGCTGACAGTTTCCCTGAGCTTTCCCATTTCATCAACAACCAGCCTGGCCTCGTCGAGAAGCCTTTTCCTTGTTGCTTCATCCATTCTCTCATCTTTCCTTATCATAGGCAGGGTCTGTTCTGATATCACAACAGAAACAGCCTCCATCTCGTCCCTTGCCTGCCTGTCAACTTCAATGAACTCATTTTCGGATTTCCTCAAATCATGGATTATCCTGTCGCGCTCGGTATCCTTCGCCATGGCAAAAGTATTTTCATTAGAAGAATAAATATTTTTCTATCATTTCACACTGTCTTCCATGCAAATTTTTTCAAGGGTTTCCTCCATGGCTTCAATGAATTTTGCCGTGTCTTCAGTCCTGAAAATCCCGCCGGCAGCATTGCGGTGCCCGCCGAACTCTGCATCCTTAAACCCAAAAAATATTTTTTTGCAGATTTCCCTCAGGTCGTGCACGGGCTTGGCCCCGGAATATCTTATGGAGACTTTTGTCATTCCTTCTCCTGTATCTGCCATGGAAATGATTATTGAATCGTGCCTGATGCCGCCAGTCTTGCTCAGGATTGTGGAAACTGTCCCAATGATTTTCGGGCTGATGTTAAGCCCGGAGTTTATGTAGGCAAATCCGTCGCGCTGGACAAAATTGTCAGTTCCCCTGTTTTCCTCCAGCCACCTAAGCGCTGCAACCAGCATTTGCTGGTAGTCAAGAACGCTTTTTTGAATTGCTTCCCTTGCTTTTTTGTCTCCCATCCCGGCAGCGACGCCAATTGAGGCCTCGCCTGTCCTTCCTGCTGCATTCAAGGCAGTTGCATATTCCCTTGCATCCCTGAACACGCTGTCCCTGTCTTCTCCCCTCAAAATGTAGATATTGCCAAAAATATCCTGCGGATTGATCTCATTTTTCCTTTTTTCAATTATCGCATCAACAAGCGCCTGCATCTCGTCCTCGCTCAGCTGTGAAACAGTCCTCCATGTTCCGTCATGCCTTGGATTTATGCCGGTGTCTTTCAGGAATTTCTGCGCTGTCGGGCCTGACCCGGTGACCCCGGGGATATAGCAGTCAGTCGCCATTTCCAGGACCCTGTGCAATGGCTTGCTTCCTGAGCCAAACAGCCTGAGCCCGCTGGATACTGTGAGATTCCCCATTTTAATCGCATCAGAAAGCACCTCTGCATTCAGGCCAAAGAATCCGTTGTCTTCTTGCTGGTCAGCGATTGCACCGATTATTGCCATGCTTGCCTTGCTTATCATCCTTGGGTCAACTGCCTTTGCAAAAAGATAAGCCACGCCTGCCCCGCTAATCTCAAGATTGCCCTCAATTCCGTGCAGGAGCGGATTAACCTGGCAAATGTTTGCACCGATTAGCCCCTCATCCTTGCCAGGGATATGGTGGTCAAGGATGAAAATGTTTTTTCCCTGCAAAAAAGAATCAATGTACGCAAGCTGCCCTGACCCCAAATCAGAAAAAATGATTGTTTCATAGGACTCATAGCTGAGCTCCTCCACAATCTGTTTTGAAAGATGCTGGACATTTGAAAGATGGAACGGCCTGTCTTCCATCCTAAGCAGCTGCACGAGCAGTGCCGCGGCTGTAATCCCGTCGGCATCGAAATGGCTGACAACACGGACCGGCAATTCTTTTGGAATTTGCCTGAACCTGTCCGCAGCTGCTTTTACGGATTCCTTGAACCTTTCATATTTGTCCATTTGGGCTTATGCCTTACTGGTCAACCAACAGGCCAGCAGTCTTCGGGTCGTATTTCCATTCCTGGTCAATCCTTCCCATTTCCTTGTAATACTTCATCAGCCTCTTGATTTTTGATTCAGTGAGCAAAAGTCCCCTTCGCGCAGGCATGTCCTGCCTGTTTGCCTCAAGGTGCTTCCTGATCTGCAATGACCTTTTTATCAGGTCGAGTATGTCATAAGGCAATTTTGGAACCAGCTTGTGCTCTTTGAGGACAGCAGTGACATTTTTTCCCAGCAATGCCTTGATGTTTGGCACGCCGTACTCGTCCCTTAGCAGAAGTCCGATCTGGGCTGCTGCCTTGCCTTCCTTTGCCAGCTTGACTATCAATAATTCTGTTTCCCTTGGTGTCCTTGACATCCAGCTTGGCTTTTTCTTGCCTACTGGCCTGACACTTCCTGATTTTCCCCGCTTCCTTGAATGCATCTTAGCCATGTTCACGTCCTCCTATAGGTCTATTTTCAAGTTAATAATGACAATGAGAAATCATCCCATCGCCAGCATGCGAAAGCTTGCACCGTCGCATCTCTTGAATATCCCAACAGAACATCATCATCTTTTTAAAGCTTTTGCTGGCCGCTGGCTGCGGTGCCTTGTGCAGGAACAGGGGGCGCTGCTCTCTGGGTGTAGCTTTGAGGATAAAGCGCCTGCGTGACCTGGGAATACAAATCCTGGTACCGCTCGAGGAATTCATTGTTGGCATTTACGAATTTTGCCTTGTCATATGACTCGAAGGGCATCCTGTCAGCCAAGACATTCCTTGCTCTCCTGAAAAAGATTTCTGTAAGGAAGCTGCCGCCTTTAATATCTCCCACCAGCCTCTTGAATTGGGTGCGGATTGCCTTTGCGCCGTGTGTGGCCCCTGCTGATTTCAAAATGTAAACCCCAAGAAAATCAAGGTATTCCTGCAAAAAGCCGCTTTCCCTCGAAATTGAGTCCACAGCCCTTGTTATATCCCACTTCCTGATGACTTTTTCATCCAGAAAATTTCTTGCAGTACCAGAGTATTCACCAGTCCGGGCATATTTTTGCTGTGTGTTGCGCGTCGCTAACACATCCCCGAAATACCCGAGGTCAAACAATGTCCTGGCCCTTTGGTCCCTCATTGCATTTGATACAAGCTCGTATCTTTTTTCATCGCTGGCAATTGTGCCCTCAAGCGAGTTAAGTTTCTTGACATAAGGTGTTACATCAGTCTTTCCCAGGTTAGTGCGTGGCTTTGAATTGCCTTGCTCAGCCTGCGATTTTATTGGCTTTGCCCTTGCCCCTGCTGCCTGAATATCTGTTGAATGTCTCTGTATACTTTGCTTCAAAGGCATCGCTCGCTGAGACAAAATCAGCAATCTCCTCCCTGCTCAGGTTTTGCGCCCCGGCAACTGCCTTTTTGGCCATTTCAATAAAGTCAGGGGTTATAAAAGGCCTCTGTTCATCTTCCATTTTAAGGAATGCCAGTCCCAGCTCGGCCACTTTCTCCAGCTTTATGCCGCCTTGGGAAAAACGATCTCCATCCGTCAGGGACTTTTTTGCATACCCCACGAGCCTATCAAGGTAAACCTGTGTTTCAGGCTCGCTTTCCATTGCATCAGAAGTCAGGCTGAGGGCAACATATTCACCGTACCAATGTGCAACCTTTGCAGCTGTTTGCGGCAGGATTGCGCCGGATTTCCTCATCTGCCTTGCAAAGTCATTCCTTTTTGCAGCCATGTCCTCATTGTCAATTTTTTCGGTGAGCCCCCTGCTTATTGTGCGCACTAGCCTGCGATCTTTTAGCATTGTCTCAAGCTGTTTTAGGGGAGTAGGTCGCTCTGTTGCCATGCTCGCCTGAACAGAAATTGGATTTATAAATCTTTGCTATTTGTTACTACTCTCAATTGGTGAATCATTCTCAGAATGATTTAAGTAAAGCAGGATAAATTCCGCCAGGCCCTGCAGCCGCCTCCTTTGGGGCGTGGCCTTGGTGTCATATTTCAGCATTGCACCAATGATATTTTCCTCGACAAAATCCTTATCAAGATAGAATCCAATCTTGCCTTCCCTCCGCACAATCTGTCCCTTGAAGTGCTCAAGCGCAGCCTGCCTTCTTTTGTTGGTGGGCTGCTGGATCGCGAGATATTCCTTTGCAGCGTCGATAAATGCCTGGCGCTGCCCCAGTTTTTCCAGCCTTGCGTCTGCAATTTTCACACGCTGGTATTCTTCAAACTCGTCGTCCACCCTGCTGGCATAAGCTGCGGCTGTCATCTGGCTTTTGCTGCCTTTCAATTCCCGCAGGAGATAGGACCGGTCAGTGTGGTATCTGAAATCCGTCACCATTTCCAACATTTTTTGCCCTGTGGATTTTCTTTCCGGCTGCACAAGGTTGCCAATGCCTTCAGGCGCCTGGTTTTCCCCATTCCCATCATCAGCCCTGTTCCCAAGATTATCATCCACAATTTCAGTCAAATCCCCTCCTGCATCGCTTGTCAGGCCAAGCGGGTCGATGTACACAGAGGTACGTGGATTTCCTGTGCCTGGCCGTGACAGCCTCAAGGAATGAAGGGTTGACCATGAGACATTGTCAGGCGTATTAGAATAAGACCATATGCGGCCATTGTGATGGCCATTCCCATTCCGGCCGGTACTTGATTCCCTGTAGGCCGAGTTACTGCCCATCCCGGAAAAGGCATATTTCAATTCACTATAAATATTTTATGTTAAGTATTGTTAAGTCAGAATAAGTAAAATTATTTAAACAGGAGAAAAACTCAATATCCCATAAACAGCCCCGTAGTCTACCGGCCAACTGGCCTCAGTTGACACGGAAGCTGGTACGACCCTCGCTAGGCTCGGTCGTACGAACTGCGATAAACAGCCCCGTAGTGTAGCGGCCAATCATACCTGCCTTTGGAGCAGGTGACCCAGGTTCGAATCCTGGCGGGGCTATTAAAGCACAAAATATTTAAAGCATAAAAGAAGTTATATACTAATGAAAAAATCACATGTTATTCTCAGTATATTATTGATTATATTGATTTCTATTTCGGCTTGTAAAACTTCCAACAAAGACAAGGATGCAGCGCCAAGCACAGTCCAATCTAATCCACCTGAAAATGAAGATACTACTCCTGAACCTATTGCTTCTGAACAAGTTGAAGATGGAATTTGTATTGGTCAGGTTAACAAAGACGAAATCGCAGGGGATAATCTAAGTGTTATTTCTTTCACCGGAGAATCTCCAATTGACAAGGACGGACGAGTTCTATTGAATCTGTCCAAAGAGGGAGCGCAGCTTATTTTTATAATGGAGAATGGTGATAAAATGATAGCACCGGCAATCTCTGTGCCTCCTTGCACTAAAACCATGATCTTCGATGCAAAATCTACTGCAAAAGCACTTATATTCATGTCAGTTGGAATTATGAGCGTGGACCCTACTGAAGCTGGGAATCGCCTGGACGAAATGGAAGAATTATCTTGTTTTCCTGAATTTTACACTATGGTGAAAGACGGATTGGCCACGGCCTCTCTGAATGACCTTGGTCCGGAACCAGATTATAGTGACCTCTTCGAGAATTGTGTTATGGAAATGTTTGGCAAATTACAAAGTGGTGAGATTTAGGGCGAGCCTTTGAAAGAGACCTCTGGGCTTTAGCCCAGAGATGAATTTCAAAGTTCAAAGGCGAGCAATAAACTTTTTCTTTTCTGATAATAAAAATAACAAATGCCATGGCAAAGC